>DMTA01000197.1 GCA_003454835.1 Achromobacter sp.
CTCCAGCGCCAGGCCGAAGTGATGCAACGCCAGGCTGAAGCCATGCCCGCCATCGTCGGCCAGCTGGAATCCATGATGAAGAGCATGGAACAGCAGAATCAGGCGCTGAACGAACGCCAGATCGCCAGCCAGACCGCATTCCAGGGCAAGGCCGAAGCCGCCTACGCCCGCCTCGCGTCCGTGATGGAACAGTCCATGAAGGACAGCGTGGCGCAAAGCGCGCGTTCCGCCGGCGAGGCCCTGCAGCCCGTCGTGCAGGCCACCATGGATAGCCTGTCCCGCGAAACCGCCACGCTGCAGGACACGGTCTCGCAGGCCGTGCGCCAGCAACTCGAAGGCCTGACCGCCGGCCTGCAGGCCGCGACGACCGATGTTGCCGGCATCCGGAGCCAGGCAGTGGCCGGCCAGCAGCGCGCCAGCGAGGCCATGGCCGAGGACCTGCGCGCCTCGCTCGACCGCTTCGCCCAAACCTTCGAACAACGCTCGGCCACGTTGCTCGATAGCGTATCGACGCGCCTGGAAGCGTCGTCCGGCAACATGTCGCAAGCCTGGACCGACGCGCTGTCGCGCCAGCAGCAAGCCGGCGAAAAGCTGGCGGGCGACAACCTGCAGGCCCTCACCGCCGCGGCCGCCAGCTTCGAACAGCATTCCGCGTCGCTGCTGCGCACCCTGAACGCCTCGCACGCCGCGCTGCAAACGGATCTTGCCTCGCGCGATCAGCAGCGCCTGGCCGCCTGGACCGAAACGCTGGGCGCGATGGGCGCCACACTGCGCCAGGAATGGGAACAGTCCGGCGCGCAGGCCGCCGCCCGCCAGCAGGAAATGAACGACACCTTGGCGCAGACCGTGCGCGACGTCGCCACTCAAGCTGCGGCGCAAGCTGCCCTGATGGAAGGCGTGTCGGCCCGCATGGAAGCGGCCGCCACCGGCGTGTCGGACCAATGGACCCGCGCCCTCGCCCGCCAGGAAGAAGCCAGCGGCAAGCTGGCCGCCGGCAACCAGGCCGCACTCGAAGCGGCCACCGCAGCCTTCGAACAGCACGCCGCCTCGCTGTTGCACACGCTGGACCAATCGCATACTGAACTTCAGGCCGCCTTGGCCGCCCGCGACGAAGACCGTCTTGCCGCCTGGAGCAACACGCTGGGCGCCATGACCGCCAAGCTGGGCCAGGAATGGGAACAGGCCGGCGCGAATACCGTGGCCCGCCAGCAGGAAATCAACGACGCGCTGGCCCAGACCGCGCGCGGCATCGCCGATCAGACCGAGGCGCAGGCCCGCTTGCTGCAAGACGTGTCCTCCCGCCTGGAAACCGCGACGGGCAGCGTCACGCAAGCCTGGAGCGACGCGCAAACGCGCCAGGAAGAACTGGGCAAGCAACTGGCCGCCGACAACCAGCGCGCGCTGGAAACCGCCGCGGCCACCTTTGGCCAGCATGCCGACGCGCTGCTGCGCACGCTGGATCAATCGCACGCCGACCTGCAAACCGCGCTGGCCTCGCGCGACGAGGAACGCCTGGCCGCCTGGACCGGTTCGCTGACGGCAATGGCCGCCAAGCTGGGCGAGGAATGGGATCAGGCCGGCACGCAAGCCGCCCTGCGCCAGCTCGAAATCAGCGACGCGCTCGCTCAGACCGCCCGCGACATCACTGAACAGACGCAACAGCAGGCCGCCCTGCTGGAAAGCGTGTCGACGCGTCTGGAATCGGCAGCAGGCGGCGTCACGCAGGCCTGGATCGATGCGCAAGCGCGCCAGGAAGAAACCGGCCAACAACTTGCCCTCGACAATCGCCAGGCGCTGGAAACCGCGTCCGCCGCCTTCGGCACACAAGCCACCGAGCTGCTGCTGACACTGGAACAATCGCACACCGCCCTGCAAACAGCGCTGGCGGCCAACGACGAGGAACGCCTCGCCGTCTGGACCGGCAAGCTGGCCGCCATGGCCGACGCGCTGCGCACCGAATGGCAGCAGGCAGGCGCACAGGCCGCCGGTTTGCAGCAAGAGATCTGCGACACCCTGAGCCTGACCGCGCAGGACATCACCGCCCAGACACAGGCCCACGCCAGCGAAACCATCGCCGAGATCGGCCGCCTGGTCCAGGCCGCGTCCGAGGCGCCCCGCGCCGCCGCCGAGGTCATCGGCGAGCTGCGCCAGAAGCTCTCGGACAGCATGGTCCGCGACAACGACATGCTGCAGGAGCGCAACCGCCTGCTCGAAACGCTCAGCACGTTGCTAGATGCCGTCAACCACACCGCCGCCGAGCAGCGCACGGCCGTGGACGGGCTGGTCGCCTCGTCGGCCGACATGCTGGAACGCGTGGGCGCGCAGTTCACCGCGCAGGTCGAATCCGAAACCGGCAAACTGTCGGACGTGGCGTCGCTGGTCACCAGCAGCGCCGTCGAAGTCGCCAGCCTGGGCGAATCCTTTGGCGCGGCAGTGCAGGCCTTCGGCGAATCGAACGACAAGCTCACGGCGCACCTGCAACGCATCGAAGCCGCGCTGGACAAGTCCATCGCGCGCGGCGATGAGCAGCTTTCCTACTACGTGGCGCAGGCCCGTGAAGTCGTCGACCTGAGCCTGATGTCGCAGAAGCAGATCATTGAGAACCTGCAGCAGCTGGCCACCCAGCGCGCCACGGCCGGAGCGGAAACGGCATGAGCGAGGATATCGACGGCGGCGTGCAGGCATCGGCGCCCGCCTGGGCCGTCTTCGGCGACCTGATGTCCGTGCTGCTGGGCGCCTTCGTCCTGATTCTGGTCAGCGTCGTCGCGGTGCAGTTGCAGCTGTCGACGCGGCTTGAAGAAGAGGTCAAGCAGCGCCAGGAAGAAACCCAGCGCCGCGAAACGCTGGAGCAGGCGCTGGCCGGCCCCCTGGCGGCCGGGCGCGTGACACTCATCAACGGCCGCATCGGCATCAGCGGCAGCGTGCTTTTCGCGCTGAACTCCGACCAGCTCCAGCCCGAGGGCCGCGAGATCCTGAAAAGCCTGATCGAACCGCTGTCCGCCTACCTGAAGACCCACAACGAAATCCTGATGGTCAGCGGGTTTACCGACGACCAGCAGGTGCGTGAAGGCAACCGCCGTTTCGCGGACAACTGGGACCTTTCCGCCCAGCGCGCACTTACCGTGACGCGCGCCCTGATCGACGAAGGCGTGCCGTCGTCAACGGTGTTCGCCGCGGCGTTTGGCGCCGAGCAACCGGTGGCGTCGAATGCCGACGAGGAAGGCCGCGCCAAGAACCGCCGCGTGGAAATCACGCCCATCCCCAAACCGTCCAACGAAGCGGGTAAGCCCGGTGAGCAGTGACGGCAGCCGCGCTGAAAGCCTGAACGCACGCGCGGTGCTGGACGCCTGGCGCGCCAGCGGCGCGGATCGCGTCAACCCGCTGCGCTTTCACCTGATCGACGCGCTGGACCGCCGCGCGGCCGCGTACGAC
>DMTA01000352.1 GCA_003454835.1 Achromobacter sp.
CCGAACCGCCCGCCGCGGTGGCCGCCGCGCGCCCCTGACCGCTTGATCCGCCTTGACGGCGCCGTCGCCACGTTGCGCGCCGTCAAGCTTCGATATCGATCCGGGGCGCCGCCCGACACCGATTGACGCCTCGCAAGGTCACCGCATGGCTTCGCCGCTGTAATAACCACGTAGTCGCACTGGTTATTCACAGGAGAAGCAAATGAGAAAGAAAACTACGTTGCTGGCCGCGGGGCTGGTACTCGGACTGTGGGCAGGGCAGGTCTGGAGCGCGTCGCAAGAACCCATTCAGCCCATCGAACCGGCTGTCATCCGGGAACCGGCCAAGGTCGAGCTGGGCAAAAAGCTCTTTTTCGATCCCCGTCTGTCGCGCTCCGGCGCAATCTCCTGTAATTCGTGCCACAACCTCGCGATGGGCGGCTCGGACAATTTAAAGGCCTCGATCGGCCACAAGTGGCAGCAGGGCGGCATCAACTCGCCAACGGTGCTCAATTCCAGCCTGAACATTGCGCAATTCTGGGACGGCCGCGCCAAGGACCTGCGCGAGCAGGCGGGCGGCCCGATCGAAAACCCGATGGAAATGGCCTCCACGCACGAACTGGCGGTGCAGGTGCTCAATTCCATTCCCGGTTACCGCGCAGAATTCAAACAAGTCTTCGGCAAGGACAAGATCACCATCGACGAGGTGACCAGCGCGCTGGCCGCATTTGAGGAAACGCTAGTCACGCCGAACTCGCGTTTCGACCAATGGCTCAAAGGCGACAAGAAGGCGCTGACGGTGCGCGAGCTGGCGGGGTATGAGCTCTTCAAGAATAGTGGCTGCGTAGCCTGCCACAACGGCGTGGCGGTGGGCGGCAACTCTTTCCAGAAGATGGGTCTGGTCACGCCCTATGTCACCGAGAACAAGGCCGAGGGCCGCGCCGCAGTCACGGGCAAGGACGCGGACCGCTTCAACTTCAAGGTGCCGACGCTGCGCAACGTGGCGCTGACCTATCCGTACTTCCACGACGGCGAAGCGGCCACGCTGACGCAGGCCGTCGACGTGATGGGCCGTCTGCAGCTGGGCCGCACGTTCACGCCCGAGGAAAACGGCCAGATCGTTGCGTTCCTGAAGACGCTGACTGGCGACCAGCCGGTCATTCAGTACCCATTCCTGCCTCCGTCCGAAGACGACACGCCGCGGCCTGAGCCGTTCGTGAAGTGATGCAATACACCGTGAAGTCAAAGCGTTAGAGCAAACGCGCTAAAAACAATACGGCCGCCCCGAGGGGCGGCCGTATTCGATGGGCGCCGGTTATCCGGGGCCGATATCCGGGGCGTTTTTGCTGGTCTGCTTACTGCCGAACCGTACGCACGTCAGCCGGCGGCGCCGCTTCGAAGTTGCTGCGCCACGGATTGATATCCAGCCCGCCGCGCCGGGTGTACCGCGCGTACACCGTCAACTGCTCGGGCCCGCAGGCCTGCATGATGTCGCTGAAAATCCGCTCGACGCAGTGCTCGTGGAATTCCGCGTGCTGGCGGAACGACACCACGTAACGCAGCAGGGATTCGCGGTCGATCGGCTTGCCCCGGTAGCGGATCTGCACCGTGGCCCAGTCGGGCTGGCCGGTCACCGGGCAGTTCGACTTCAATAAGCGCGACGCCAGCGTTTCCTCGACCACGTCGCCCGTCCGGGTGCGCAGCAGCTCGGGCGCGGGCTCGTAGGTGTCGATCTCGATATCCAGCTTGTCTATATAGATGCCGTCCAGCTCGCCCATCTGCAGCTCGGAAAACCGCTGCGGCAGAAAGAAGTCCAGTCCGACCGGCGCGCCCGCGGCCGCGCTCAGGTCGCGTTCCAGCCGGCCGCGCAGCGCCGCCGAATTGACCAGGCGAGTCTGGTTGAACGAATTCAGGTACAGCTTGAACGACTTGGATTCGATGATGTTGGGGCTGTTGGCCGGCACCGAAAACGTCGCCATCGCCACGCGCGGCTTGCCCTTGGCGTCCAGCCACGACAGCTCGTAGGCGTTCCACAGGTCTACGCCCGTGAAAGGCAGGTTGCCGGCGGTCAGGTTGAGCGCGGCGCGATTGTGCGAACGCGCGATGGGAAACAGCAGCGAGGGATCGTATTGCGAGGCGTAGGCCACGCTCTGCCCAAGCGGGCCGTGAGACAGGGTCATAGCAGAGACAAATGAAACGGGGATGGCGGCATTGTAGGCGCTTAAAAAGCGGCCGATTTTCCGCAATGTGAAACGTAACTCTCGGCATGTGAAAGTCCGTGCTGCGCAGCAGCGGGGCGGCATTTCACAAACGACAATCGCGTTTCATTATACAAAATGTCGCTTATAACTCATTGATTTAATTGGCTAAGATTTTTCGTCTTGTATAAGACCCGGCTTCACATTGCTCCGCAGCACAGGCATAGACTTTCTCCCATCGATTCACGCAAAGCCAGACGCGAATCTTTTGAAGTCTCTTATCACTGACCAGGAGCATCACCATGAGCAATCGCGAAACCGAAATCCGCAACCTCCAGAAAGATTGGGCCGAAAACAGCCGCTGGCAGGGCATCAAGCGCGACTATAGCGCCGAGGACGTCATCCGCCTGCGTGGCTCGATCAGCGTCGAACACACGCTTGCCCACCGCGGCGCCACGCGTCTTTGGGAACTCCTGCACAGCGAGCCGTTCGTCAATTCACTGGGCGCCCTGACCGGCAATCAGGCCATGCAGCAGGTCAAGGCCGGCCTGAAGGCCATCTACCTGTCGGGCTGGCAGGTCGCCGGTGACGCCAACCTGGCCGGCGAAATGTATCCCGACCAGTCGCTTTACCCGGCCAACTCCGTGCCGCAAGTGGTCCGCCGCATCAACAATTCGCTGACGCGCTGCGACCAGATCCAGTGGATGGAAGGCAAGAACCCCGGCGATGAAGGCTACATCGACTTCTTCGCGCCCATCGTGGCGGACGCCGAGGCCGGTTTCGGCGGCGTGCTCAACGCCTATGAACTGATGAAGGCCATGATCGAGGCCGGCGCGTCCGGCGTCCACTTCGAAGACCAGCTCGCTTCCGTGAAGAAGTGCGGCCACATGGGCGGCAAGGTGCTGGTGCCCACCCGTGAAGCCGTGGCCAAGCTGGTCTCGGCCCGTCTGGCCGCCGACACCATGGGCACGCCGACCTTGCTGCTGGCCCGCACCGACGCCGACGCCGCCGACCTGGTGACCAGCGACGTCGACGAAAACGACCGTCCCTTCATCACCGGCGACCGCACGGTGGAAGGCTTCTTCCGTACCCGCGCCGGCATCGATCAGGCCATTTCCCGCGGTCTGGCCTACGCGCCGTACGCCGACCTGATCTGGTGCGAAACGTCCACGCCCAACCTGGAATACGCCCGCAAGTTCGCGGACGCCATCCATCGCCAGTTCCCGGGCAAGCTGCTGGCCTACAACTGCTCGCCGTCCTTCAACTGGAAGAAGAACCTGGACGACGGCACCATCGCCAAGTTCCAGCGTGAGCTGGGCGCCATGGGCTACAAGTTCCAGTTCATCACGCTGGCCGGCTTCCACGCGCTGAACTACGGCATGTTCGAGCTGGCCCACGGCTACGCCCGCCGCCAGATGAGCGCCTTCGTGGAACTGCAACAGAAGGAATTCGCCGCCGCCGAAATGGGCTTCACCGCCGTGAAGCACCAGCGCGAAGTGGGCACGGGCTACTTCGACGCCGTGACGCAGACGATCGAGGGCGGCAAGTCGTCCACGACCGCGCTGACCGGCTCGACCGAAGAAGCGCAGTTCGAACACGGCAAGACGCAGAAGGCTGCCTGATGCAGCTGTGTTGGCCGACGGCGCCCGGCCCCCGCAAGGGCTGCCGGACGCCGCGTAGAGGTGTGTAGTTGCAGGTGCTGTTGTAGGGTGGATTCAAGGGTGCCTGCGGGCACCCTCTTTTTTTGTTCCACGATGTCGCTATTACCGCAGTACGCTGGACTGTGCGAAGGCCGGGATGCCCGAACGGTCTTCTCCATTTTCATCGTCAGGAGCCATCCATGAACGCGTCCACGCACTCCATCATCCGTGAAACCGCAGAGGCATCCGCACAAGGCCGCATCCACTTCGACCAAGTCGTTGGCCGGCTGGCGGACGCAGGCGTCGAATCCTATGTGGTCGACTTCCGGGCTCGCCGTACCGCCTACTATCTGCTTGACGACCAGACGCTGGACATCCCGCTGGATGCCCCGGATGTCGCCATCGCCAATGACTTCGATGCGGCCGCACTGAAAGCCGCAATTCTCGGCGCGCAGCGGGGCGAGGTGATGTACCCGGAATTCAAAAGATTAAGTTGCGCGGCGGGCTGCGTCGGCTACGCGGTGTGGATCGCGGGGCGGCACGTTACGTATTTCGGCCGCCGCGGCGACGCGCATGACGAGAAGTTTCCCGACTGAGCCCGGGCGGCCCCAGGGGAAGCAGGCCTACGCCGCGACGCGCGTTTCTTTCAGCGAAGCCATGTCGATCACGAAGCGATACTTCACATCGTTCTTCACCAGTCGCTCATAGGCCTCGTTGACGGCCTGGATCGGCACCATCTCGACATCGCTGACGATGTTGTGTTCGGCGCAGAAGTCCATCATTTCCTGGGTCTCTTCCATGCCGCCGATCGCCGACCCCGCCAGGGACTTGCGGCCCATGATGAGGTTGGCGCCGGGGATCGGATCCAGCGGCGTCAATGCACCCACCAGCGCCATGGTGCCGTCAAGCGCCAGCAGCGTCATGTAGGGATTGACGTCGTGGCTGACCGGAACGGTGTTCAGCAGGAAGTCGAACGTGCCGGTATGCGCTGCCATCGCGTCCGCATCGCGCGAGACCAGCACCTCGTCCGCACCCAGGCGCTTGGCGTCGCGCGCCTTGTCGGCAGACGTTGTGATCATCACCACGTGCGCACCCATTGCATGTGCGAACTTCACACCCATGTGGCCAAGGCCCCCCAGACCGATGACGCCCACCTTTTTGCCGGGGCCGACCTTCCAGTGGCGCAGCGGGGAATAGGTGGTGATGCCGGCGCACAGCAGCGGCGCGACGGCCTTCAGGTCGAGCTTGTCGGACACCTTCACGACAAAGTGCTCGCTCACCACGATGCGATCGGAGTAGCCGCCAAACGTCAGCTGGTCGCTGCCGCGCTCCTTGTCGTTGTAGGTCAGCGTGGCGTTCTCTTCGCAATACTGTTCGAGGTTCAGCTGGCACGCCTTGCAATGGCGGCACGAATCCACCATGCAGCCCACGCCGGCGTAATCGCCCACCTTGAACTTCGACACGTTCTTGCCGACCTGCGCGACGCGGCCGATGATCTCGTGGCCGGGCACCATGGGGTACATGGAATTGCCCCAGTCGCCCCGCGCCTGGTGCAGGTCGGAGTGGCAGATGCCGCTGTACAGGATGTCGATCAGCACATCGTCGTCGCCGGGTTCGCGGCGGGTGAAGCTGAAGGGCACGAGCGGGGTGTCGGCGCTATGCACGGCGTAGCCTTGGGCTTGGATCATGACGACCTCTTGGGGATTTGTTGAGCAGGCGTTCACAATATGCCGGGCGGAATCCGCGTTCAAGCTAGAATTTCGGCATGATTTATTGAATAAATTTGCACAATCATGCTGCTCGACAACCTGTCCCACCTTGCCGCGTTCTCCGCAGTGGCCCGCCTGGGCAGTTTTCGCAAGGCGGGCGAAGAGCTCAGCCTGTCCACGTCGGCGGTCAGCTACGCGATCCGCAACCTGGAAGAGCGGCTGGGCGTAAACCTGTTCAACCGGACCACCCGCAGCGTCGCCTTGACCGAAGCGGGGCACCGCCTTGCCGAGCGCCTGCAGCCGGTGCTGCACGGTCTGGGCGACGCGCTGGACGAAATGAACCACTTTCGCGGGTCGGCAGCCGGCACACTGCGCATCAATACGTCGCGCGCCGCGTCCTACTTGCTGCTGATGCCGATGGCGGCGCGCTTTCTGGCCGCCTATCCGGACATCCGGCTGGAGATTGGCGAGGACGACAGCTTTGTCGACATCGTGAAGTCCGGCTTTGATGCAGGCGTGCGCCTGCTTGAAGCAGTGCCCGAAGACATGGTGGCCGTGCCCATTGGCCCGCCGCTGCGGCCCGTGGTGGTGGCGTCGCCCGCTTACTTGCAAGGGCGCGAGCCGCCCAAGGCGCCGGCGGACCTGTTGCGCCACGAATGCGTGCGCTACCGCTTTCCCAGCGGCCGCTACTACAAATGGGAGTTCGAGAAGGACGGCGAAAATGTCGAAATCGACGTGCCAGGCCGCATCGCCCTGAGCGACGTGCATGCCGAGGTGCGCGCGGCCTGCGACGGCATCGGCATCGGCTACGTGCCCGAAAGCTACGTGGCCGGCGCCCTGGCATCCGGCAGTCTGGTGCGGCTGCTGGACGACTGGTGCCCCATGATCGCAGGGTTCATGCTGTATTACCCCCGCCAGCGACGCGTGTCATCGGCGCTGCGGGCGTTCATCGACATGGCGCGGCAGTGACCCGGCCGGCCCGGGAAGGCCCACCAGCCTAACCCGCCTCGGTCTCGGTGCCATACAGCGCGGCCAGGCACTCCGCCAGCGGCGCAATGTCCCGGGCCAGTTTGTCGACGGCCGCGGCGTCCA
>DMTA01000356.1 GCA_003454835.1 Achromobacter sp.
CGGACGCGAGCCCATGGCGGCAACCATCTCGGGCTTGAGCACGCCGCCAGCCGACAGGCCCAGGAACACGTCGGCGCCGCCGATCACCTCGGCCAGCTTGCGGGCATCGGTCTTTTGCGCAAAACGCGCCTTGTCCGGATCCATCAAGGTGGTGCGGCCTTCGTACACCACGCCCTCGATGTCGGTGACCCAGATGTTTTCCAGCGGCAGGCCCAGGTCCACCATCAGGTCCAGACACGCCAACGCCGCGGCGCCCGCGCCGGAGGTCACCACCTTGACCTGCTTGATGTCCTTGCCCACGACCTTCAGGCCGTTGATGAAAGCGGCGGACACGGTAATGGCGGTGCCGTGCTGGTCATCGTGAAAGACCGGGATCTTCATGCGTTCGCGCAGCTTGCGCTCGACGGTGAAGCACTCCGGCGCCTTGATGTCTTCAAGGTTGATGCCGCCGAAGGTGGCTTCCAGACCGGCGATGATCTCGACCAGATTGTCCGGGTCGGTCTCGTTGATTTCGATGTCAAACACATCCAGGCCGGCGAACTTCTTGAACAGCACCGCCTTGCCTTCCATGACCGGCTTGGACGCGAGCGCGCCGATGTTGCCCAGGCCCAGCACCGCAGTGCCGTTGGAGATCACGCCCACCAGATTGCCGCGCGCCGTGTAGCGGTACACGTTGGACGGGTCGGCCACGATTTCCTCGCAGGCCGCCGCCACGCCGGGCGAGTACGCCAGCGCCAGATCGCGCTGGTTGACGAGCGGCTTGGACGCCACGACGGAGATCTTCCCCGGGGTGGGGAACTCGTGATAGTCCAGGGCTGCCTGGCGGTCGGAGGGGTTGTTCATGGGCTGTGGCCTCGCTGTCTTGAATGTGCAAAATTCTAGGGCGGAAGACATAAGGCGATCATTCGGATTTAATATCGTCCCATCATGCTTACCTTATGCCTTGTCTATGACAGCCTTTGATCCGGATGCCGTTTTCCGGAAATTGACCTCGCGTCTGAAGATGCGCCACCTGATGCTCCTGCTGCAGATCGAGCAGCACGGGTCGCTGACCCGGGTGGCCGAGCACATGGCGACTAGCCAGCCGGCCGTGACCAATGCGCTCGCCGAACTGGAAAGCATGTTCGGCGTACCCCTGTTCGACCGCTCGGTGCGGGGCATGACGCCGACGCCGATGGGCGCCGTGGTGCTGGCGCGCGCCCGCGGACTGGTCCACGACCTGGGCCATCTGGTGCAGGAAATGGAAACGGTGGCCGCCGGGCACGCCGCCCACCTGCATATCGGCGTCATTCCCTTCGTGTCCGGCCAGATGCTGTCGGCGGCCATCGGCCGCACGCTGCCACAGGGCCGTCAGCTCACCGCCACCATCCATGAGGGGCAGGGGCCGGCGCTGCTGCGCCAGCTGCGCGACCACACGCTGGACGTGGTCGTCGGCTGGGCCACGCCCTCGGTCGACCTGAGCAACATCGGTTTCGAGGTCCTGTACCACCAGCAGCCGCGTCTGATCGCCAGCCGCCGGCTGGCCGCCCGATTGGGGCGCTCGCGTCTGGAATGGAACCGGCTGGCCGACCTGGACTGGATCCTTGGCACGCCCGGCAGCCCCATCCGCGAGCAGGTGGCCGACATCTTCTTGCGCGCCGGCCTGGCGCCCCCGCCGCCGTCCGTGCAAAGCGACTCCTCCAAGCTGATCGGCGAGATGATCGTGGCCAGCGACCGCGCCGTCACGATCCTGCCCGCCGACATCGCGGACGAACTGGTCCGCATCGCGGGCGCGGCCATCGTGCCGTACTCGTTCGACTGGACGCTGCCGCCAATCTCGCTGTTCACGCGGTCCGACGGCTTGCGGCGCAACGTCGAGGCGCTGTTTGCAGCGGCCTTGCGCGAGGTCTATCTGAAGGGCGCGCGGCCGATGTGATCGCCCCGGGGCGGCAGCCCCGTCGTATCATGGACGCCGGACTGACCTGTGCGGCCCCCGACTCCCGGCCCGGTCACGGGGCCGGTCCCCCCGGGAGGCCGTACGCTATGACGCAGGCGAACACGCAGGCTCCGCAAGCTCCTCGCCCCTGGCACCAGCTCTCCGTCGACGAGACGCTGGGCGTCCAAGTGACCAGCGCCGCCGGCCTTTCGCAGGACCAGATCCGACGCAGGCAGGAAACCCACGGTCTGAATGCGCTGCCCCCACCTGCCCGCCGCAGCGCCTGGCTGCGATTTCTGGGCCACTTCAATGACGTGCTGATCTACATCCTGCTGGGTGCGGCGGTGGTGACGTCGTTGATGGGCCATTGGCTCGATACTGGCGTCATCCTGGCCGTGGCGGTTATCAACGCCGTCATCGGCTATGTGCAGGAAAGCCGGGCCGAACGTTCGCTGGACGGCATCCGCAACATGCTGTCGAACCACGCCCGCGTGGTGCGCGACGGGCAGAAGGAAGAGATCGACGCGCGCGACCTGGTGCCGGGCGACATCGTGATTCTGCGACCCGGCGACAAGATCCCGGCGGACGTGCGGCTCTTTGACACGCACAACTTCCGCGTCGAGGAATCGATGCTGACCGGCGAATCCACCGTCGTCGAAAAACACGATGCGCCCCTGCCGGGCGATGCGCCGCTGGGCGACCGCCTGAACCTCGGGTTCTCGGGCACCCACGTCAGCGCGGGCAACGCGCGCGGCATCGTCGTGGCCACCGGCAGCGATACCGAAATCGGGCACATCAACCGCATGATGACGGACGTGCAGACGCTGCAGACGCCGCTCCTGCGGCAGATGGAGCTGCTGGGCAAGCGCATCTTCCAGGTGGTGCTCGTGATGGTGGTGGCGCTGTTCGTGCTGGGCCGCTACGTGCTCGACATGCCGCTGTCCGACCTGCTGATGTCGCTGATCAGCATCGCCGTGGCCTCCGTGCCGGAAGGCCTGCCGGCCATCATCTCCATCATCCTGTCGCTGGGCGTGCAGCGCATGGCGCGCAACCGCGCCATCATCCGCAAGCTGCCCACCGTTGAAACGCTGGGCGCGATGACGGTGATCTGCTCGGACAAGACGGGCACCCTGACCATGAATGAGATGACCGCCAAGAACGTGCTGCTGGCGCAGGGTGTCTATCGCGTGTCGGGCGACAACTACCGGCCGGTCGGCGAAATCACCCGTGAATCGGACGGGACGCCCGTGGACTGGCAGCGCGAGGACGCGCTGACGCGCTTCGTGCGTGCGGCCGCCATCTGCAACGACAGCCAGTTGCACGAAGATGCCGATGGACAGTGGCGCATCGTGGGCGGCCCCACGGAAGGCGCGATGATGGTGCTGGCGACCAAGGCCGGCCAGAGCCTGGAGGGCGTGGCCAAGCACGGTAAGGTGCCGTTCGATTCCAGCTACAAGTACATGGCGCGCCGCTGCGACGATCATGATCGGAACGTCATCTTCGTCACCGGCGCGCCCGACGTGCTGTTCAAGCTGTGCGCGCAGGAACAGGGCGAAGCCGGGCCGCAGCCGCTGCGGCTGGACTACTGGGAGCGCGGCCTGGAGGCCTTTGCGCACCAGGGCCTGCGCACGTTGGCGGCAGCGTACAAACCCGGCACGGCGGGCGCCACGGCGCTGGACCATCCGGACTTTCAGGACGGGTTGGTGTTGCTGGGCGTGGCCGGCATCATGGACCCGCCCCGCCCCGAGGCCATTGAAGCCATCGCGCAGTGCAATCAGGCAGGGATCCGCGTGAAGATGATCACGGGCGATCATCCCGAAACCGCGCTGGCGATCGGCGCCATGCTGGGCATGACGCATGTGCGCGAGGCAGTGACGGGCGCCCAGTTGCAGCAGATTGGCGACGATCAACTCGCCGCGCTGGCGCGCGACCACGACATCTTTGCCCGCACCAGCCCCGAGCACAAGCTGCGCCTGGTGCGCGCGTTGCAAAGCATGGGCGAAGTGGTCGGCATGACGGGCGACGGCGTCAACGACGCGCCCGCGCTCAAACAGGCGGACGTGGGCGTGGCCATGGGCATCAAAGGCACCGAGGTCACGAAAGAGGCCGCCGACATGGTGCTGGCGGACGACAACTTCGCCTCCATCGCCTATGCCGTGCGCGAAGGGCGCCGCGTCTACGACAACCTGAAGAAGACGATCCTGTTCATCCTGCCGACCAACCTGGCGCAGGGACTGCTGGTCATCGTGGCGCTGCTGGCCGGCGCTCAGGCGCCGCTGACGCCGCTGCAGATCCTGTGGATGAACATGGCGACCTCCATCACGCTGGCCTTCGGCCTGGCGTTTGAACCGGCCGAACCGGGCATGATGCAGCGCCGGCCGCGCGATCCCGCGACATCGATCCTGGACGGCTTTGCCCTATGGCGCATCGCGTTCGTGGGGCTGCTCTTCACCACGTCTGCCTTCATCATCGAAAAGAGCCTGATTGCCGCCGGGCGCGATCCCGACTTCATCCGCACCGTCATCCTGCAGACGCTGGTGACGGCGCAATGGACCTATCTGTTCAACTGCCGGCTGCAGGACCGGTGGCCGATCACGCCCAGCATGTTCCGCAACAAGGCGCTGTGGCTGGTCACGATCCTGCTGGGCCTGCTGCAATGCGCACTGATCTACCTGCCCGCAATGAACCGCGTGTTCGGCACCGTCCCGCTGCCGCCGGAGTACTGGACCCTGACGCTGGTAGCCGCCGCGGTGCTCTTTTGCGTCGTCGAGATCGAGAAGCTGTTGCTGCGTACTTGGCGTGCGCGGCGCGCCAGGCTCGAGCTGGCGCAGCGTGCCGCTGCATGACCGGTCGACCGCAGCATGACCGGCGGGCGATACTGGACGGGCCATTTTCCGCCTCCTCCATCGCCATGCCCGCTGGCCAGTTCCACATGCAACGCAGCGCCATCCCCGGCGTGCAGGCCGTATCGGCCCGCAGCGGGCTCGCGTTCGCGCGGCACACGCACGAGCAGTTCGGCATCGGCGTGATGCGAGCGGGCGCAC
>DMTA01000308.1 GCA_003454835.1 Achromobacter sp.
CCCACACCCGAGGAAATCGCGGGGGGCGCAGAGGCGGGTGGCGCGTCTTTAGCCGGCGCATCCCCAGCCACCCCGGCCGCGCCCGCCGCTACGGCGGCGCGTGATCAAAGCATCGGTGGCGCGAAGGCGCAATCGGCTGGCAATCAGCTCACGATGAAAGCCATGATTACGGACGTGGTGCTGGTGCTGGCCTGGGGGGCGATGATCCCCGGCCTGATGTGGTTGGGCGTGGCCGGTGGTTTCTGATGACCGCCTGCTTTTGATGACCGCCGGCGGCGCTCAGCTCGATCCCAGCAGGATCACGCCCGCCAGAATGGACACGCAACCGGCCAGACGGCCGACGCCCACTTTTTCGCGCAGCATGAACATGCCGGCCAAGGTGCCGAGCATCATGGACATTTCCCGGGCTGGCGCCACCAGGCTCAGCGGCGCGCCATTGCGCAGCGCGTACAGCACCAGAATGTAACCAAGCGGCGACAGAAACCCCACGGCCAACGCCAGATGCCAATGGCCGCGCATGGATTCCCACGATTGCGTGGGACGGCGCAGCATGTGCGGGGTCATCATGGCAGTGCGGGTCACACAGGTGAACCAGTCGAATAGGACCGGACTGATCAGTAGCACTTTCACGCCGTACGCGTCGACCACCGTATAGGCCGCGATGAACAGGCCGATCACCACGCCCCAGCGCACCCCGATCCACGCCTGCGCCTGCTTGAAGATGGCAAGCCGCCCCTGGGTAGCGATCAGCAGCACCCCGGCCACGACACACAACATGCCGGCGATGCCGGTGCTGGTGGCGGGTTCGCCCAGCAGCAGAAAGGCGCCCGTCGTTGACAGCAGGGGGCCGGTGCCCCGGGCAATCGGATAGACCACCGACAGGTCGGCCACCTGATAGCCGCGCTGCAGGCAAAGGCTGTAGCCCAGATGCAACAGGCTGGATGTGAGGATCGCGCCGACGACTGGCCAAGTCCAGTTCATGCCGTCGTGCATCAACACCCAGATCACCCAAGGCGCATACAGCACCGTCGCGCACAACCCGTAGGCAAAGACGAACGGCGCGCCCACCATGGCCGCGCGCTTGGCAAGGAGGTTCCACGTGGCGTGGGCCATCGCCGCCAGGACGACCAATATCAGGGACGAGTACGACATGAGGGAACAGCGTCAGATGACGTGTTTGTTACAGGGAGTTGGAAGGGTACCGCAAACCGTGCTCAAGGCGCACATGTTACCCGAGGCCCTGGGGATTTTTGGTGTAGAATCATTGGTTTGCCAAATCTCATCCTCTGCTTGCGGCATAGCATCGCGACACAGGCTCACAGGAAATCCGCATTGCGGACAACCCACGAGAACCAGTAGCCATGCACACGCACCAGGTCGGTTGCGACCGAAGACTTGAAACTCGATTCTTCGATCACACGAAAGTCCGGGCGTGAACAACATCGATCGGCAAAAGTTTTAGTCCGCAAAGACATGATGATCTAGGAGTTCACATGAACCTCATCGCTATCCTGGAACAGGAAGAAATTGCCCGTCTGACCGGCGGTCAAGCCAAGCCTGAATTTGCTCCTGGTGACACCGTCATCGTGAGCGTCAACGTCGTTGAAGGCACCCGCAAGCGCGTGCAGGCTTTCGAAGGCGTTGTTATCGCCAAGCGCAATCGCGGCCTGAACTCCGCGTTCACCGTGCGCAAGATTTCGTCGGGTGAAGCCGTGGAACGTACGTTCCAGCTGTACTCGCCGCAAATCGCCAGCATCGAAGTGAAGCGCCGCGGCGACGTGCGCCGCGCCAAGCTGTACTACCTGCGCTCGCGCTCGGGCAAGTCGGCTCGCATCAAGGAAAAGCTGGTCAGCAAGCAAGCCTCCGCGGCTTGATCGCTTATCGGTACACGGCCCTGACAGTGTCGGACGTTCACGCCAATCCGCGTTTCCGTCCGGCACGGTTTTCCGGGTTAAAAAGGCACCTGCGAGGGTGCCTTTTTTCTTATTTCTGAGCGTATGTCTGATACCTCGTCCTCCGCGCGGCCCCGACGGCCGCTGGCGCGCCCCGGATTCGATCCGGCGACGCAACCGTGGGTGGTGGCCAACGAATCGCTGCCGCCCGTGCCAACCCGCCTGCTGACGCCGGATTCCCTGCGCGGCACGTTGAGCCAGCCTTCCACCTGGACGCTGGAGCTGTCGCGCGACAACGACCTTCGCTATCCTGGCCGCGAGGGTACGCCCGTGCCGGCAGCCGTGCTGATCCCGCTGGTGACGCGCGACGAGGGCGTGAGCATCATGCTGACGCAGCGCGCCGCGCATCTGCACGATCACGCCGGCCAGATCAGCTTTCCCGGCGGTCGTATCGAGACCAGCGACGCCACGCCCGTGGATGCGGCGCTACGGGAAGCGCAAGAGGAAACCGGCTTGCCGGCCAATCACGTTGAAGTGCTGGGCAGCATGCCGCCTTACCTGACGGCGACCGGCTTTTCGATCATTCCCGTGGTGTCGCTGGTGCGGCCGGGTTTTGAACTGGCGCCCGACGCTTTCGAAGTGGCCGAGGTGTTCGAGGTGCCGTTGTCGTTCCTGATGGACCCGGCCAATCATCGCCTTTATGAAGCCCGGCTCGATGACGGACGGGTGCGCCAGTATTACGGCATGCCGTACGGCAAGCACTTCATCTGGGGCGCCACTGCGGGCATGCTGCGCAACCTCTATCACTTGTTGCGCCACGGATTCACGCCGCGCTGATCGGCCTTGGAACAGACGGCCGGTTGCGGCCCGGCCAAGCAAACGGCCACGAATAACCGCACTCCGGCCCAAGCAACCGGCCACGAATACCAAACGGCCACGAATACCAAACGGCCACGAATACCCAAACGTCCCCGCACAAGCCAACGGCCCCGATAGGGGCCGTTTTCAATGGGGGCAGCGGCGAGCGTCAGTAGCGCTGCTGGCCCGCGAGGTTTTCTTCAAGGATGCGTTCGTACAGCGCATAGCGCGCCGGGTCGATCCTGCCGCTCTGCAACGCGGCCACCACACCGCAGCCGGGCTCGTGTCGGTGAGTGCAGTTGTAGAAGCGGCATTCTTCGATGGGCTGCGTGAACTCCGGAAACCCGCGAATGATGTCGTCCCGCGTCAGGTGATGCAGCCCGAACGCCTGGAACCCTGGCGAGTCGATCAGGTCGCCGCCCGGGGCCGGTAGATGGTAGAGCCGGGTGCTGGTCGTGGTGTGCTTACCCATGTCCAGTGCGGTGGAGTGCTCGCGCGTGGCTGCGGCGGCATCCGGCACCAGCGCGTTGAGCAGCGTGGACTTGCCCATGCCGCTCTGCCCCAGCAGCAGGTTCGTGCGGCCCGCCAGGCGCGGCGCGAGCAGCGTGTGGACGTTCTCGGGCTCGAGCGCGCTCAGCTCGATGATGTCGACGCCCAGCGCCGCGATGGGCGCCAGCCGCGCGCGGGCGGCCGGGAGCTCGTCGGTCAGGTCGGTCTTGTTCAGGATGATGAGCGGCGCGATGCCGGCGCTCCATGCGCCAGCCAGCGCGCGGCCGGTGAGGTCGTCTGAAAAAGTGGGCCGGACGGCCACGACGATCAGCAGCTGATCGACGTTGGACGCAAACTGCTTGGACCGCATTTCGTCGGACCGATAGAGCAGGTTGCTGCGGGGCAGGATGGCGTCAATGGCGCCTTCGTCCTTGCCCTGCGGCGTGATCTTGACCCGGTCGCCCACCGCGGCGCCGGTCTTCTTGCCGCGCGGGAAGCATTTGCGCAAGGCGCCATCGGCCAGTTCCACGGTGTAGTGGCGGCCATGCGCGGCGATGATGCGGCCTTCCATCGGCGCGCTCATGCGGCGGCCGTCATGCACGCCATCAAGGCCTTGCGCAGATGGCGTCGCACCGTGATCACGGGTTTGCCAGTTTGTTGGGAGATTTCCTGCAGCGTCAGCCCGTCCAGCTGCGCCAGCAGGAACATCTCGCGCGTGGCAGCGGGCAGGCGCTGCAGCATGGCGTCGATCGCCACCAGCGTCTGCACGATCATGAGGCCCGTTTCTGGAGACGGCACCTGCGGCTCGGGCAGGTGGGCGATGGCATCCAGATAGGCCTGTTGCACCGCGCGGCGGCGCCAATGGTCGACGAGCAGGCCCTTGGCAATATGCGTGATCAGCGCGCGCGGCTCTTCGCGCAGCACGGGCGGCCGGCGAGCGGCCATCAGCCGCACGAACGTGTCCTGCGCCAGATCGGCCGCGTCGCCGCTGTCGCCCAGCTTGCGATGGAGCCAGCCTTGCAGCCAGCCATGGTGATGGCGATAGAGCTGCTCGACCGCGGGGAGGGAAAGGGAGTCGGTAGATTGCAAGATGCCCAGCAGTCTACCGAATGCGAATAAGAAATACTATTAATTGGGTCGAGGGGACGGGGGCAGCGCGGCTTGCGCACAACAGGCGTCTGTTGTGTGGGCCGCAATCCTGCAATCGAGATGCAGCACCTGCCGACAGACCGCACATCAGTCCATCTTCAACCCCGCGGTTTTGGCGACCGTTGCCCATTTCTGAATCTCGCCGGTAATGAACGCGGTGAAATCCTGCGGGCTGCGCAAGGTGACGGCGTTGCCGGTGGCCTTCAGCGGCTTGATCACTTCCGGGTCGGTCAGTGCGGCACGGGTGGCCTGGGACAAGCGGTCGCGTATGGCGTCCGGCAGGCCAGCCGGCGCGGACAGCCCCGTCCACGACACAGCGTCGAAATCCGGAAAGCCGGATTCCGCCACGGTCGGCAGATCGGGAAACAGCAGGCTTCTTGAAGCGCCGGTCGAGGCCAGCACGCGCAGCTTGCCCGCGCGGACATGCGGCTCCAGGGTGTCGGCGACCATGACCAGGATGGGGACCTGCCCGCCGATGACGTCGGTCACCGCCTGCGAGGCGCCCTTGTAGGGGATGTGTTGCACCTTCAGGTCGGCCCGTTGTTTCAGGAGTTCGAAGGCAAGGTTGCCGGAAGAGCCGGCGCCCGGGCTGGCGTAGTTGTACTTGTCCGGCGATTGGCGAAGCAGATTCACCAGTTCCGCGAGCGTCTTGGCCGGAAACTCGGGGTTCACGGCAATGACGTTCGGACTGGAGGTGATGCTGCTGATGTGCGTAAAGTCCTTGAGCGGGTCGTACGGCATGGACGCATACAGGGCGGCGTTGGCCGCGTGGGTGCCCACGCCGGACATCAGCAGGGTGTAGCCGTCCGGCTTGGCGCGTGCGACAAATGCCGAACCGATATTGCCGCTGGCGCCCGCGCGGTTTTCCACGATGACAGACTCGCCGAGCTGCGTGGACAGCGCGCGAGCCAGGATCCGCCCCGTGACGTCGGTTGTGCCGCCTGGTGGAAATGGCACGATCAGCGTGATGGGCTGGCTGGGCCAGTTGTCGGCGGCGTGTACGGGGGGCGCGAACACGGCCGGCAGGGCCAGCGCCGCAAGCAATGCGGAAAAGCGGCGGCGCGACAGCCGTGCGCGCTTGCCATTGAGGTTGTGCATGTTGTCTCCTGTTCTGGTTTTGATTGGGGGCGTGCAGGCGGCGCGTCAGGGTTCGATGCGCCAGTGCTGCACCGTCCAGGGCTCGAACTGGTCCGGCGTGAAATCCATGCCGAGTCCAGGGCCGTCCGGTACGGCCGCAAAGCCGTTGGACTGGATGGCCGGGCCGGCCAGCGCAATGAGCGGGTTGCCTGTCACGTCGTATTCCACGAAGGGATAGTTGGCCCACGCGCCGCCGCGCGACGGCATTTGTGTTGCCGCGACCTGCAGCGAGGCCAGGAAATTGATGGCGGTGCCGAACGCATGCGGCATGACGGCGATATCCCGGCTTTCCGCCAGCGCGGCGACCTTGCGATAGCCTGTGAAGCCGCCGCATACGCCGAGATCCGGCTGCAGCACGCTGACGGCGCCAGCACGCAGGAAGGCGTCGAAGCCGGCCAGGCTGCCAATGGCTTCTCCGCCGGCGATGGCGCAGGCGGTTGCCTGCGCGGTGGCGGCGTAGCCGTCCAGGTTCTCCGGCGCGACGGGCTCTTCGATCCACAGCGGGCGCGCCGGTTCAATCAGCGCAGCGGATAGACGCGCCGCCGCCGTGCCGTACCCCTGGTTCATATCGAGCATGAAGTCGGCATCCGGCCCGATCAGCGCGCGCACGTGCTGCGCCATGACGGCATCGGCCTGCGGAGAGACTCCCGCGCGCGGCTTGACCGCCTTGAATCCCTGGCTGAGCAGCGATTCGATCTCACGGGGATAGTTGCCATAGGGATCATCGCCCTCGGCAATGAAGGGGCCGCTGGCGTAGCACGGCAGGTCACGCCGCACCGCGCCGCCCAGCATCTGCGCGATGCTTACGCCGTGCGCGCGGGCCGCAAGGTCATGAAGCGCCATGTCCAACGCGGAGATCGCCATCATGGCTGGCCCGCGCTTGTCATAGCCGATGCGCGGCACGAGGTCGGCGTAGATTGCGCCGTGATCGAGCGGCGACCGGCCGCAGACGAGCGGGCCAAGTTGTTGCCGGATCAAGGCCGCCGCGGCCCACGGCGAGGAGAAGACTTCCCCCCATCCGCGCAGTCCGTTGTCGGAGCGGATTTCCAGGGCCAGAAATTCCCGTTTGCGCATGAACGTGCGCGCGTTGCCGAGCGGCACCCGGGGTGTATAAGCCAGGTGGTAGCCGTTGATCTGAGTAACTTTCAAAATGGATGCCGAGCTGATTGGGATCGGTCCAGTTTGGCGCTCGGGTAGCATACGGTCAAATACATAGACAATGCGGTTTCATATGAAATCCCTTATACGTCCGCGCGAGATGGAGCTGGTGGCCGCGATCTGCCGCACGGGTTCCGTCACCCTGGCTGCCGAGGCGTGCAGCCTCACGCAGCCGGGCGCCAGCGCCATGCTCAAGGAGCTGGAAGTCCGGTTGGGGGCGACGTTGTTTTCGCGGCGGCATCGTCGGCTGGAGCTGACGGCGGCGGGGCAGGCCTTGCTGCCCGAGATCACGCATGCGCTGGCGGCGCTGGATGCCGTGGACAAGCTTGCGCAAAGCCTGGGCAACCGCCGGCGCGAGCAACTGGTCATCGGCACGGTGTCCGCCACGGGGGCGAGCGTGCTGCCCGCGGTGCTCAAGCAACTGCAGGACGCGGATCCGCTGCTGTCCGTGGTGCTGCGCGTGGGAACCGCTGCTGAAGTCGTCGAGATGGCCATCGCGCAACGCATCGACCTGGGCGTCATCCTCGGGGCGGGGGCGCATCAGCACGCCAACTTTGAAAAGATCGCGGACCTGGGCCTGGTGTGCGTCGTGCGTCCGGATCACGCGTGGGCGACGCTGCCGGAGATCACTGTGGCTATGCTGGCGTCGGAACGGTTCATCGGTCACAGCCGGCACCTTCCGGTCGGCGCGCTGACGGCGCAGGTGCTGGAGGAGGCTGGCCTGTCTTGCCGCCCCGCGATTGAAGTGATGCAGTTCTCCGCGGCGTGCGCGCTGACGGATGCAGGGTGCGGTCCGGCTGTGCTGGAAAGTGTGACGGGGGAATATGCCCGTCGTTTGGGTTTGGTCCCAGTTCCCCTGAATGCAGGAAGAACGCTTTCGCTCAGCCTGGTATGGCCGCAGGGAAGAGGCATGAGCGGCGGCGCGCGATTCGTCAAGCATGCGCTGTCGCAAGCGCTGTCGATAGCATAAGTCCAAAACGCAATCTCAAGGAGACGCACGTGCTGGGTTCTGAACTGATCATTCGCTCGCTTCGCCGTCGGGGCGTCACCACCATCTTCAGCCTGTCGGGCAATCAGATCATGCCGCTCTACGATGCGTGCATCGACGCCGGCATCCGCATCGTTCACGTGCGGCACGAAGCGGCTGCCGTCTACATGGCCGATGCGTGGTCGCAGATCACCGGCGAGCTCGGCGTGGCCATGGTCACGGCGGCGCCGGGCCTGACCAATGGGCTCGCGCCGCTGTACTCGGCTTCGCAGGCGGAAAGCCCGGTGCTGCTTATCTCGGGCGATTCGTCGGTGTCGGAAGATGGCTCTGGTGCATTCCAGGAGCTGGACCAGGTCGCCATCACCCGGCCATTGACCAAGTTGTCGGTGCGTCCGCAGTCCGCGGCAGAACTTTGCCCCGCGCTTGAAGATGCCATGACGCAGGCGCTTGCGCCTCGTCGCGGCCCTGTCCACGTGGCGCTTCCGTTTGATCTGCTGACTGTCGAGTCGGGCATCGCGGATCTGCCCGAGGCGCCAGTAGATCGGCCGGCTGTCGCGCTGGATGCGGCGCATGCGGGTCAACTGGCTGAACTGTTGAATGCCGCCCGCCGCCCGTTGGTATTGGGGGGACCGACGAGCGCGCGGTCGCACGGCCGTTCCGCACGCGCGGCCGCGGAAGCCGCGCTGGGCCTGCGCATCATTCCGATGGAAAGCCCGCGCGGGTTGAAGGACCCCTCGCTGGGCACGTTGGCCGGCATCATGCCAAGCGCGGATCTGATCGTTCTGGCGGGAAAGTGCCTGGACTTCACGCTGGGATTCGGCGGCACGGGCGCGCTTGGCGACAATGCACGCGTCGCGGTGATCGACCCGGATCCCGCGATGCTGGAACGCGCGGGCCGTCTCCTCGGCGAGCGTCTGGTTTTGGCGTTCCAAGCCGACCCGGTTGCGGCGCTAGCCGCGATACGGGCGGGGCAAGCGTCGGCCGAGCGTCTGGCGTGGCAGGAACAGGTGGATGACGCGCTGCGTAGCCGGACGATCCAGGCGCCGTCCGCGCCTGTCGAGGGAGCGCTGGGCCCGCGCGCGCTGTGCGAGACCGTGCAGGCATTCCTGGCGTCCGCGCCGGATCCGATCCTGATCTGCGACGGCGGCGAGTTCGGCCAGTGGGCGCAGGCATTCTGTCAGGCGCCGGTACGCATCATCAACGGCATGTCCGGCGCGATCGGGGCAGGCGTCTGCTACGGGATCGCCGCGAAGATCGCACGGCCCGAAGCCACGGTGGTCGTCATGATGGGCGACGGCACCGCCGGCTTTCACTTGATGGAGCTGGATACGGCGGTGCGCGAAGGCGCGGCGGTCATTGCGGTGATCGGCAACGACCTGCGCTGGAACGCCGAGCATCTGATCCAGATGCGCACCTATGGTCCGCAGCGGCTGATCGGCTGCGAGCTTTCACCGACCGCGCGGTATCACGACGTCGCGTCTGCGCTGGGCGGCGCGGGCTTTGCGGCACGCGACGTGGACGGTCTGGCCAACGCGATGATAATGGCCGCCGACAGCGGTCTGCCAGCCTGCATCAATGTATCGCTTGCGGGCGAGGCCGCTCCGGTTTTCAACGCGGGATTGATGCCGACAACGAGCGGACATTGAGGGGGGAAGTTGGTCAGCGTCCGCGATAATCACGCGCCCAAGGCGGCTGGCGGACCAACACGTTTTGCCGGTCCAGGAGGGCGCTATGCCGACGCCCGCCGCGGCAGCCACCGCCAGAACACCCCCGCCGCCACCAGCCCCAACGTTCCCACGCCAAACGACGCGCCACCCAGCGACAACAACGCCGTCAGCGCCGACAGCGCCACCGGCCCGCCGCTCGCACCCAGATCGGCCATGAACCGCCAGATACCCAGAAACTGCGTGCGCGCGCCGGGCGGCGCGGCGTCCGCGCCCAGCGTCATCACGATGCCCGACCCGATGCCGTTGCCAAAGCCCAGCAGCAGCGACACCAGGATGAAGCTCGTCACGCCGCTGGTCAGCGGGATCGCCATCAAGCTCAAGCCCATCAGCAGCGTGCACGGCAACGCCACCCACAAGCGGCCGCGCTGGTCCATGACCTTGCCGGCGGGATAGAACACCGACATGTCGACCGCCGCAACCAGGCCATAAACAAGCGACGTGGTGGTGGCGTCCAGCCCAAGATGGTCTGCCCACAGCGGTATCACCACCTGACGCGACGCGCGCAGCGCGCTGATCAGCATCACGCCTAAGCCCAGCGTGGCGTACACGCCGCGATGATCGCGCGCGACTTCGCCGATGCGTGCGCGCGGTGCGCCGGTGGTCTTGGTGTGCGAGGGTTCGATGTCGGGCGCCTTGATGGCGATGAATCCCGCGCCGAGCATGGCGCAGACGGCAATCCAGTACGCGCCGTCCAGCCCGATGAAGTGAATCAGCGCCGCGCCCGCGAAGGGGCCTATGAAGGTGCCGATCCGCGTCGTGCCGCCCAGCGTGGACAGGGCGCGCGCGCGGTAGGTCAGCGGCACGACCTCGATCATGTAGCTTTGACGCGCCAACTGGAACACCGATTGCGCGCAGCCCTGCATCAGCATGGCGAGCGCCAGCACCCAGAGATGCGGCACGCCGATCACCAGCAGCAGACCAGCCACGCTCAACAGCGCGGCGCCGGCCATGGCGCGCTTCTCGCCGAAGCGTTCGGTGATCAGCGCAGACGGTATGTTGGAGAGCAGCGAGCCGACGCCGATGAGCGCGGCGATGAGACCGGCGGCCGCAAACGACGCGCCTTGTTCCCGCGCGGTGAGCGCGATCACGGGAAGGATGGCGCCGTTGCTGATGCCGTAAAGCAGCGACGGGCCGAACGCCGGCACGGCGATCTGCTTCAGATTGAACGATTCGGGATGCGACATGAGGGGAGGACGTGAGCACGGCCGCTTGCCGTCCGCCTCGCGTTTGCGCGTGGGCCGGCCCGGCGGTCATCGGTGCGGAATCCCGTGAGTGTAGCGAAAGCGCTCGGCGCCCGGCTGTCGGCAGCCTGACAGCGCATCCGCGATTGCGGGGCGATCCCGCGCAAATGGAAGGGTAGGTCGGCCTACGCGCGATCTTGGGGTTTTTCCCTATTTGCATACGTATGCAAGGATTTGAAAGTGCCCTCCATCGATGAACTTTCAACGCTTGCAGGACCAGAGACCATGATCCGTTATCTGAAGCGCGGCCGGACCGCCGCCGTCAAGACCGACGACGACGCCAAGGTGCGCGCCACCGTCGAAGACATCATCCGCGACATCGAAACCCGTGGCGACGACGCCGTGCGCGATTACAGCCGCAAGTTCGACAACTGGGACCCGGCGGACTTCCGCCTGTCGCGCGCCGAGATCGAAGCGGCGCGCAAGCAGTTGTCGGCACGTGAGATCGAGGACATCGCATTTGCCCAGAGCCAGGTCCGCAACTTTGCGCAGATCCAGCGCGACTCGATGCGCGACGTGGAAGTGGAAACGTATCCCGGCGTGGTCCTGGGCCACAAGCACGTGCCGATGAACGCGGTGGGCTGCTACATCCCGGGCGGCAAATATCCGCTGCTGGCCTCGGCGCACATGAGCGTCCTGACCGCCAAGGTAGCGGGCGTGAAGCGCATCGTGTCCACGGCGCCGCCGTATCAGGGCAAGCCGCATCCGGCCATCGTGACTGCGATGGACATGGCAGGCGCCGACGAGATTCTGGTGCTGGGCGGCGTGCAGGCCGTGGTGGCGATGGCGGTGGGCACGCCCAGTGTGGCGCCGGTGGACATGCTGGTCGGCCCGGGCAACATGTTCGTGGCAGAGGCCAAGCGGCAGTTGTACGGCCGGGTCGGCATCGACCTGTTCGCAGGGCCGACCGAGACGCTGGTGATCGCGGACGACAGCGTGGATGGCGAGCTGTGCGCCGTCGATCTGCTGGGCCAGGCGGAACACGGCCCCACGTCTCCCGCGGTGCTGCTGACCACCAGCGAACAACTGGCGCGCGCCACTCTGGCCGAAGTCGAGCGCCAGCTTTCGATACTGCCGACGGCCGGCATCGCGGCCAAGGCGTGGGCCGATTGCGGCGAGGTCATCGTCTGCGACAGCGACGAGGAAATGCTGCAGGTGGCCGATGACCTGGCGTTCGAGCACGTGCAGGTCATGACGCGCGATCCCGATTACTTCCTGAACCGGATGACGAACTACGGCGCGCTGTTCCTGGGGCCGCGCACCAACGTCAGCTTTGGCGACAAGGTGATCGGGACCAACCACACGCTGCCGACGAACCGCAACGCCCGCTACACCGGCGGCCTGTGGGTGGGCAAGTTCTTGAAGACCTGCACGTATCAGCGCGTGCTGACGGACGAGGCCAGCGCGGCGATGGGCGAGTATTGCTCGCGCCTGTGCCATATGGAAAATTTTGCGGGCCACGGCGAGCAGGCCAACATCCGCGTGCGCCGCTATGGCAATCGCCCCGACCTGCCGTGGTATCGGCCGGTGGAGGCCCAGGCATGATTGCGCTGCCCAAAGGACCGGACTTCCGCCTGGACGGACGCCGCGCCCTGGTGACGGGCGGCAGCGGCGGCATCGGACTGGCGGCGGCC
>DMTA01000087.1 GCA_003454835.1 Achromobacter sp.
GCGGCCTGCAGGGCGGCGGCGCGGTCGCGCAGGCCCGGCTCGCCCTGCGCAGCAAGCGCCTGCTGGAAGGGCTGGCGGAAATCCTCGTAGCTGGAATAGCCCACAGCGCGGGCCAGCCGCAGCATCGTGGCGGGCGCCACGCCCAGCGTCTGCGCCTGTCGACGCATCGACCACAATCCCACTTGCGCGGGATTCTCTACGACCCAGCGCGCCGCCCGCTGCAATTCGGGGGGCAGTTGCTCCAGCTTTTTCTGAAGGGTGGCGAGCAGGGAGGACGGCAGGGACATGCTGACAAGACCGGGGAATCACGTAAAAACATATGATAAATAAAACATCATGAACAAAACAGATGTTTTTTTATTGGGCTTGTCCGCAGACGTTTGTCCTTGCGGGCCCCCGGCACAGCGGAATCAGCGTGCTGACAAGTCCATTCATACTGCGGTCATCCTCGCCAAATCCGCGTTCATTTATTTACATCGTGCCTGGGTTTTTGTTTGACTCGAATAAATCGGGCGCATATGATTCGTGTAGAAATGATTTTGCCCGAACCATCTGTATCCATGACTGACGCCGCGAAAACCGAAACCACTCAGCAGTACGACCTGCGCATTTTGCGAGCCTTGCGCCGCATCACGCGTTCGATCGCGCTGCATTCGCGACAGCTGTCCGCGGTCAGCCACATCACTGCGCCGCAGTTGATGTGCCTGCGCACCGTGATCGCCAACGGTCCCATGACCGCAACGGCGATCAGCCGCGAGATGCACGTCAGCCCCAGCACGGTGGTCGGCATCCTGGATCGCCTGGAAGACAAGGCGCTCATCCGCCGCGAGCGGGGCCGTGAAGACCGCCGCATTGTGTTCGTCACCGCCACCGAGGCGGGTCGTGAATTGGCGCAAGGCGCGCCGTCGCCGCTGCAAAAGCATCTGGCTGACGCGCTCAATGCCTTGCCGGAATTGGAACAGGCCACCATCACCCTGTCCCTTGAGCGCATCGTGACGCTCATGGAACAGGAAGGTCAGGCCGCAGTCGACACGCATGGAGACGTGTCGTCGCCCATCCTTGAAGTGCCCACGGGCGGGGCACCCCCAGAATCGGGAATCGTTGCATGAAGAAAAACGAACTGGACTCCCCCATACTCTCAAGTGCCGTGGCGCCGGCGGTCAGCGCGCAGACCCACACCATGCGTCTGCCCGACCGCAAAGACGGCGCCGCGATCCACCGCCTCATTTCCGAGTGCCCGCCGCTCGACCTGAATTCTCTCTACGCGTACCTGCTCCTGTGCGAGCACTTCCGCGACACCTGCGTCCTGGCTGAAAGCGCCGGGGGACGCATCAATGGTTTCATCTCCGCTTATGTGGACCCGTCCCGCCCTGACGTCCTGTTCGTCTGGCAGGTTGCGGTGCACGCCCGCGCTCGCGGCCAACGCCTTGGCCGCGCCATGCTCCGGGAACTCTTGCAGCGCAAGGGCCTGGCGCATGTCCGCTATCTTGAAACCACGGTGGGGCCTGACAACCAGGCTTCGCGCCGCACCTTCGCCGGCTTGGCCGCCGAAGTAGGCGCCCACGTTTCCGAGCAGCCGTTCTTCGACCGGCAACTCTTCGGCGGCGCGGACCATGACGACGAGATGCTGTTAAGGATAGGTCCGTTCGCCTTGCCGTCCCCGTAGGGGCGTCACAGGCCTGACGGTCTTATCGATTTACCGGGATGGTTCGAACTGTCCGGGTGCGCCAGCCGCACCTGGCTGGATCAGGCCGTCCGTCAATTAATGAGTTGAAAAGGGAGGATTAATCATGGACTTGAAGATCTTTGACCGCATGGAGTCTGAAGTGCGGGGCTACATCAGGTCGTTTCCCGTGATATTCAATCAGGCCCGTGGCTCGACGCTCATCGATGAAGATGGCACCGAATACATCGACTTCTTCAGCGGCGCAGGCACGCTGAACTACGGCCACAACAATCCTGTTCTCAAGGAAAAGCTGCTGGAGTATGTGCAGGCGGACGGCGTCGTCCACGGCCTGGACATGGCCACCAGCGCGAAGAAGCGTTTCCTGGAGACGGTGGATCGCGTGCTGCTCAAGCCGCGCAACTGGCAATACACGCTGCAATTCACCGGCCCGACCGGCACCAACGCCGTCGAAGCCGCGCTGAAGATCGCGCGCCAGGTCAAGGGCCGTCCCAATGTGATCTCGTTCACGCACGGCTTTCACGGCGTGAGCGGTGGCTCGCTCGCTGCGACGGCCAACATGAAGTTCCGTGATGCCGCCGGCTACGCGCTGGGCAACACGACCTTCATGCCCTACGACGGATACTTCGGTCCGGACGTGGACACCATGGCGTACATGGAACGCATGCTGGAGGACCCGAGCAGCGGCATGGACAAGCCGGCCGCCGTCATCGTGGAAACGGTGCAGGGCGAAGGCGGCGTCAACGTGGCCACGCTGCGCTGGCTCAAAGAGCTGGAAAAGCTGTGCAAGCGGCATGACATGCTGCTGATCGTGGACGACATCCAGGTCGGCTGCGGCCGCACCGGCACGTTCTTCAGCTTTGAGACCGCCGGCATCCGCCCTGACATCATCACGCTGTCCAAGTCGCTATCCGGCTTTGGCCTGCCGATGTCGCTGGTGCTGATGAAGCCCGAACTTGATATCTGGAAGCCTGGCGCTCATAGCGGCACCTTCCGCGGCAACAACCTGGCGTTCGTCACCGCGACGCAGGCGCTGGAAACCTACTGGACCAACGCGGCCTTCACGGCCGACATCCAGCGCAAGGAACGCCTGGTCGGCGACTGGCTCGAGAACCTGGTGCACAGCTATCCCAACGCCGGTCTGTCGGCACGCGGCCGCGGCCTGATCCAGGGCCTCGTGTCCAACGGCAACCCCGCCTTGTCCAACCGCATCGCGCAATGCGCCTTCAAGAAGGGCGTCGTGATCGAAACGTCGGGCGCGCACGATGAAGTGCTGAAGCTGCTGCCCGCGCTGACGATCGAGGAAGACCTGCTGGCCAAGGGCCTGGATCTGATCGAGGCCAGCGTGGCCGAAGCGCTGGCCGATGAGGGGCAGTCTGCCCGCATCCTGAAATTTGGAGGAAAACGTCAATGATCGTACGTAATGTCAAAGATGTGATCGGCACCGCCGACGAAGTCCGCACCGACACCTGGGTCAGCCGCCGTGTGCTGCTGAAGAAGGATGGCATGGGCTTTTCATTCCACGAGACCACCATTTTCCCGGGCGGCCGCACGCACATCCACTACAAGAACCATCTTGAGGCGGTGTGGTGTATCGAGGGCGACGGTTCGATCGAGACCATTGCCGACGGCAAGAAGTACGACCTCGGCCCCGGCGTGGTCTACGCGCTGAACGAAAACGACGAGCACTGGCTGTGCGGCGGCAAGGAGCCGCTGCGCGTCATCTGCGTCTTCAATCCGCCGCTGACCGGCCAGGAAGTGCACGACAAGGAAGGTGTCTACGCGCTGCCCGACGCCGTCGCGGCCTGAAACCAGGAGGTACGCATGATCTCACCCGCGAAGGATCCGTACGCCTCCCGTACGGATCGCAGTTCCGCCATCATTTCCCGCCAGGATCCGGTCGTCTACGAAGATGGCAAGTACGCCAACGCGCTGTCCGACGAGCAGGTCGGCCAGTACGACCGCAACGGCTTCCTGCTGCTGGAAAACCTGTTCACGGAGGCCGAGGTGCGCGCGCTGTCGGCCGAGGTCGAGCGCATGACGCGCGACCCGTCCATCGTCCGCCGCGAAGAGGCCATCACCGAACCGGGCAGCAACGCCGTGCGTTCCATTTTCATGGTGCACGTGCTCAATCCCATGCTGGCACGTCTGGTGCGCGATCCGCGCCTGGTCAACGTGGCACGTCAGATTCTCGGCTCCGAGGTCTACATCCATCAGTCACGCGCCAACATGAAGCCGGGCTTCAAGGGCAAGGAGTTTTATTGGCACTCCGACTTTGAAACCTGGCACGTCGAAGACGGGATGCCGTCGATGCGAGCGCTCAGTTGCTCGGTGCTGCTGACCGACAACAACGAGTGCAACGGCCCGCTGATGCTGGTGCCCGGCTCGCATCGTCAGTTCATCTCGTGCGTCGGCGAAACGCCGAACGAGCACTACAAGCAGTCGCTGAAAAAGCAGGAATACGGCGTGCCGGATCCGGTCAGTCTGCAGTTGCTGGTGGAGCAGGGCGGCATCAGCACGATGACGGCGAAGGCCGGCTCGGTGGTGTTCTTCGACTGCAACACGATGCACGGCTCGAACAGCAACATCTCGCCGTGGCCCCGCGCCAACGTCTTCATGGTCTACAACAGCATGGAGAACACGCTGAACCCGCCCAAGTATGGGCTCACCCCGCGTCCCGAACATATCGCGACGCGTAAGGGATTCAAGGCGGTCACGCCGCTGGACACCTTGAAGCTGGTCGGCGGCTGAGCAACCGCCACCTCATCTGGCCCGGGCTAGTCCCGGGCTTTTTTTGTCTCTTTCGGGCGGTCCGGCGCGCTGCATTTCTTGTATTCTCTGCGGCATTCGTCACTCGTTGAGCCATCGCCGCCATGTCCGCCCGCATCCTCAGCCTGCATATCTACCCCGTCAAATCCTGCGCGGGCATCGACCTGACCGAATCGCCCATCGACCGCGCGGGCCTCGCCCATGACCGGCGCTGGATGGTGGTGGACGCGGCAGGCCAGTTCATGACGCAGCGGCAATGGCCGGCCATGGCGCTCATCCGCACGGCGCTCACCGCGGAAACACTGCGGCTGTCGGCGCCCGGCATGGCGGATCTGGACGTCGCCCTGGACGGCTCGGGTCTGCATGGCGAGGCACTCTCGGTCGGCGTCTGGAGCGACACGACCATGGCCAGGCGCGAAAGCGAAGCCGCCGCCCAATGGCTGTCTCAGTTCCTGCAAACGCCGTGCGGCCTGCTCAAGGTGGACGCCGCGGCGCGCCGCGACGCCAAGCCCGACTGGGTGTCGCGCTGGGTAGATGCACACCCCGACCTTGCCGATGCCTTCGTGGGGGAGCACTGCTTTGGGTTTGCCGATGGATTTCCGCTGCTGATCGCCAACCAGGCATCGCTGGAAGACCTGAATACCCGCCTGCGGGCCAAGGGCGCTGAACCCGTCCCCATGGACCGTTTCCGTCCCAACATCGTGGTTGATGGCGAATGGGAGGCCTTCGAGGAAGACCACACCGCCATGATTTCGGCGGCCGGGGTGCGAATGGCCTTCGTCAAGCCGTGCACGCGTTGCTCGATTCCCGACATCGACCAGCGCACGGCCAAACAGTACGAAGAGCCGGGCCGCACGCTGGCGGGTTACCGCAATCTGGACATCGGCGTGGTGTTCGGCCAGAACGCCATCCTGGATGCGCCGGCGGGGGCGCGGCTGAAGGTGGGCGACGCGGTCGAGATCGAACTGGATTTCTGACGCACCGCCCGGGCGGGGCTGAGGGCTGGTCTGGACCCTAGCCTGGGCCCTATGGCCGATACTCTATGCCTTATGCCCCATGCCCCATGCCCTATGCCTTATGGCCTGTCCGGCCTGAGCCTTACGGCGTGGACAGCTTCAGGCCAACTAGGCCCAGCACGATCAACGCGACGCTGCCGATGCGCAGCCAGCTCGCCGACTCCCCAAACAGCACGATGCCGGCCACGAATGCGCCGATCGTGCCGATGCCCACCCATACCGCGTAGGCGGTGCCCAGCGGCAGGGTCTTCATGGCCAGGGCCAGCAGCCAAAAGCTGACCAGCATGCCGCCCACCGTGACGACGGACGGGCCAAGCCGGGTGAATCCTTGGGTGTATTTCAGGCCGACGGCCCAGACGATTTCAAATAGGCCAGCCAATACCAGGATGATCCAGGTCATTCACGACTCCCATGTTGCGTCGCCGGCAAGGCGCCAGCATAAATGGGGTCGTCCCCGGAAAACGCGCCAGCCGTTTGACTGTGCGCAGCAACGGGCCGTCCCGTTGCGGCAAAAATTATAGAATACCGGCTTTCGACGGCAAATCCGGATGCCGGGCATCAACCTTGCAACACTTCGCGAACCGGGCCGCGAAACCAGGAAATTCTTTATGCAACGCATCATGCTGCGGGCAAAGCTGCACCGCGTCACGGTCACCGAAGCCGACCTTCACTACGAAGGATCTTGCGGCATCGACGAAGACCTCCTCGACGCTGCCGGCATGCGCGAGTTCGAACGCATCGAACTCTACAACGTGACGAACGGTGAACGCTTCGACACCTACATCATCAAGGCGGCCCGCGGCAGCGGCGCCATCTCGCTGAACGGCGCGGCTGCTCGCCGGGCCCAGGTGGGCGACCTGCTCATCATCTGCACGTACGGTCCGATGTCCGAAGAAGATTCGGCCAAGCACAAGCCCCAGGTGGTGCTCGTGGACGACGCCAACCGCGTCAAGGAAATCCGCAAGTTCCCGGCGTGACGCCGGGCCGGGCGAAGCGCTTTTCAGGCACAGCCGGATAGCGCTTCGTCGCCTCTGAACCGTTTCATCATGAGCTTCCAGGTCATCATCCAACCCAGCAAGCATCAATTCCCGGTCGAGCCCGGCCAGACCGTGCTCGACGCCGCGCTGGCGGCGGGCATCGTCCTGCCTTACAGCTGTCGCAACGGCGCGTGCTCCACCTGCAAGGGCAAAGTGGTGTCCGGGGAGTTCGACGCCGGGCAGTACCCCGCGCAGATCCTGTCGCCGGAAGAACTGGCCGACGGCTACACGCTATTCTGCCAGGCCCGGCCGGAATCCGACCTCGTGGTCGAATCCACCGAGGTCCGGCTGGCCAGCGACATCCAGATTCGCAAGCTGCCGTCGCGCGTCCAGACCATGGAACGCGTCGCGCCGGACGTCACGGTCCTCAAGCTGCAACTGCCGGCTTCCGAGCAGTTCCGCTACTACGCCGGCCAGTACGTCGAAATCATCCTGAAGGACGGCCGCCGCCGCAGCTATTCGATGGCTGGCGCGCCGCACACCGGCAGCCCGCTGGAACTGCACATCCGGCACATGCCGGGGGGCCTCTTCACCGATCACGTGTTCGGCGCCGGCGACACGCAGATGAAAGAACGCGAGATCCTGCGCCTTGAAGGGCCCTTCGGATCGTTCTTCCTGCGCGAAGACAGCGACAAGCCGATCGTTCTGCTGGCCAGCGGCACGGGCTTCGCGCCCGTCAAGGCGATCGTCGAACACATGATCCACAAGAACATCAACCGTCCGGTCGCGCTGTACTGGGGCGGCCGCCGTCCGCAAGACCTTTACATGGACACGCTGGCGCAGTCCTGGTCCGCGCAACTGCCGAACTTCCGCTACGTGCCGGTGGTGTCCAATTCGCTGCAGGAAGACAACTGGACCGGCCGCACCGGGTTTGTCCACGAAGCCGTGATGCACGACATCGCGGATCTTTCCGGACACCAGGTCTATGCCTGCGGCACGCCGCTGATGGTCGATGCGGCCCGCCGCGAGTTCAGCGCGCAGAACGGTCTGCCGCCGGAAGAGTTCTACGCGGACGCCTTCACTTCCGAGGCCGATCTGGCAAAAGCCGGGTCGTAAGTAATATGTTTTTTTATTACTTAGGCGGCTGCAAAACGGCAAGGTAAACTGCTTTGGCAGCGGCCTGCCAGGGGTACGCGGACATCGGGTCCGCGCACGCAACCGGCATGCAAGGAGCGATGCGGGCATGAAAGTAGCGGTATTGGGTAGCGGCATTATCGGCATCTCCAGCGCCTGGTGGCTCAGCCAGGCGGGTCATGACGTCGTGGTCATAGACCGCTGCACCGGTCCCGCCCAGGAAACCAGCCTCGCCAATGGTGCGCAGATTTCCGTCTCCTACGCCGAGCCCTGGGCCAATCCCCAGGCGCCGATGAAGCTGCTCAAGTGGATGTTCCGCGACGACGCGCCGCTGCTTTTCCGTCCGCAACTGGATTGGCGGCAGTGGATGTGGGGTCTGGCATTCCTGCGAGAATGCCTGCCCGGCCGGCTGGCCCCCAATATCCGGGCAATGGTGCGTATGGCCGAATACAGCCGCGCCACGCTGCGCGGCATGCGCGCCGACCTCGGCATCCAGTACGACCACCTCGAGCGCGGCATCCTGAATTTCTACCGCGATCCCCACGAATTCGAAAACTCTCAGCGCGCTGCCGGCCTGATGCGCGACTTCGGTGTCGAACGCCGCGTCGTGAACACTGATGAAGTCATCGCCATCGAGCCGGCGCTGGCGCCGCATCGCGCCACGATCGTGGGCGGTGATTACACGCCCGAGGACGAAAGCGGGGACGTGCACCTCTTTTCCGTCGCGCTGGCCGAACACTGCGCGCGCGCGGGCGTTGAATTCCAATACAACACGCGTGCCACCCGGCTGCTGACGCAGGGCGGCGCGGTTACGGGCATCGAACTCATCCAGCCCGACGGCCGCTATGCCACGTTGTCGGCCGACGCCTATGTCGTCGCCATGGGCAGTTTCAGCCCCGCGATGCTGCGTCCCCTCGGCATCCCGTGCAACGTGTATCCGGCAAAAGGCTATTCGGCCACGTTCCCCGTGCTGAATCCGGGTGCGACCCCCACCGTCAGCCTGACGGACAGCAGCCACAAGATCGTTTTCTCGCGACTGGGCGACCGCCTGCGCATGGCGGGCACGGCGGAACTTTCCGGCTATTCGCGCAGCCTGAACACTGGCCGTTGCGAGGCCCTGACCCGCCTCGCCAAAGAACTATTTCCCGACGCGCTCGATTTCGGGCGCGTCAGCTATTGGTCGGGCCTGCGCCCGTCCACTCCCTCGAACGTGCCCATCATCGGCCGCAGCCGTATTCCGAATTTGTATATCAATACCGGACACGGTACGCTTGGCTGGACGATGGGTGTTGGCTCGGGCCGGGCATTGGCCGATCTGCTCAGTGGACGGCGGCCAGAACCGGAATTCCCTTTTCTTGGTCTGTGAACCTATGAAGAAACTGCAATTGGCGGGCGTTGCCCGCGCGATGTTCGCCAGCCGGCGTGCATGGGTGTTTGGCGCCGCGATGGCGATGGCCGGCGTGGCAAACGCCGCACCCGTCGAAATCCAGGTCTGGCACACTCTGACAGATGCAAACAAGGCCGAGTTCGAGAAGCTCGCCAAGCAATACAACAAGGAACAGGACGACGTCAAAGTGACGCTGCGCGGCTTCGCGTCGTCGACCGCCCTGGAGCAAGAGGCGGTCTCCGCGGTCAAGGCCAAGAAGGGCCCGAACCTGCTGCAGTTGTCCGATAACCACTCGCCCGAAGTCGTGGCCCAGCACAAAGCCGTGCTGCCGCTCTACGAACTGCTGGCCAAGTATCCGATCAAGGACCTGAACTGGTTCGTGCCGGCCACCAGCAGCTTTACGCGCGACAGCAAGGGCCGCCTGCTGGCCTTCCCGTGGATGGCCGAAGTGCCGGTGATGTTCTACAACACCGCCGCCTACAAGAAGGCCGGTCTCGATCCCAACAAGCCGGCACGCACCTGGACCGCGCTGCAGGCCGAATTGCTGAAGCTGCGCGACGTGGCCGATATCGACTGCCCCTACGCGTCCAGCGATCAGGTCGCGGTTCACCTCGAGAACCTGGCGCCGATCAACAACCAGCTGTTCACCAGCAACAACAACGGCCTGGATGCGGTCACCAAGAAATCCGCCGCGCCCGCCATGCAGTTCGACACGCTGTACATGCGCCACATCTCGCTGATGGTCAGCTGGAAGCGCTCGCTGCTGTTCACGGCGTACTCCGGCGACAACGCCTCCGACAAGCTGTTCGCCAAAGGCGAATGCGCCGTGCTGACGGCCAATTCGGGCGCGCTCGGCCAGTTCCTCGCCACCAAGTCGCTGTCCTTCGGCGTCTCGCCGCTGCCTTACTACGAGCAAGCCACCAAGGAGGGCGGCAAGCCCTTTGTCAGCGGTTCGGCGCTGTGGGCACTCGAAGGCCATCCGCAGGCCCAGGAAAAGGCTACCGCGCAGTTCCTCGCGTGGCTGTCCAAGCCGGTCGTCGCCGCCGAATGGCATCAGCGCACGGGTTACCTGCCGCTGACCGAAGCCGCCTTCCGCGCCTCCGACGTGTCGTTCTACAGCAAGATCCCGGGCGCGCAGGCGTTTGTGGCCTCTATGAGCGCCAAACCCGTCCAGAACGCCCGCGGTTTCCGCATGGCCAACTACGAGCGCATCGAACCCGTGCTGAACAAGGAACTCACCGACGCCTTCGATGGCAAGGTGCCGCCCGTGTCCGCGCTGAACAACGCCGCCGCGCAGGCGCGCACCATCGCCACGCAGCGCTGATCGCACTCAGTAGCGGCGCTTATCGCCGCTCGGCAGGACAAAGCCTGGTCTTCGGACCGGGCTTTTTTTTCTCTGTCAGATTCGTTGCGCGCTAGGGGTGGATGAATCCGTCCGTCCGTACATGCCAGTCTGGCGGCGCCACCGGCGCTCGGCCACCATGCCGTTCAAGCGTGTCGCTTCCGATGCGCGCTTTGTTCGCGGTGAGGCATGGTACGAATCTTCTTCCTGGCTGCCGGGCTGTCTTGCCTTGGCGCATGCACGTGGTCGGGCCCAGGCCCGGGCGCATCTTCCTGGCAGGCGGCCAACCCGTCTTCGCAAGGGTTCCGTTTCGACTGGCAACTATCCGGCGATCCTGCCGTTGCGCCGCTACAGGTCTTTGACGACGGGCGCGAGACCTGGCTGCAGTTCCTGCCGGGCCAACCGTTGCCGGCCATCTTCGGAGCAGGCGACGGCGGCGAACATCCATTGCCGTACGTGCGGCGCGATCCATACGTCGTGGTCGCCGGCGCATGGCAAGCGCTGCGCTTTCGCGGCGGCAGGCTGACCGCTCGGGCGCAACGCACGCATCTTGCGGCGGACCTTCCTGGGTTCCCTGGGTCCTTGACTCAAACTACCTCGGGCAGGGTGCACGCCCAGGCGGTTGCCGTAGACGCATCGCAGCGTCCGCGGGCCGATGCCACCGCGCACGCCAGGCTTGTCGCTGACACGGCCCCGCGCCCGGAGAGCGGCGTGCTGGCCGGCGCCGAAGCGCCGAGCCCTCATGCCGCGCCGTCCGCCACCCACGCGGGCGCCACCCACGCGGGCGCCACTCACGCGGGCTCCACGCCCACCGACACACACGTTGCCGCGCAGGCCGCTCCGTTCCGTGCCGCACCGCCCGACGCCACGCTGCGCGCCGTGCTGGCGCGTTGGGCTGGCGCATCGGGTTGGACGTTCGAACCCCAGCATTGGGCTGTCAACGTCGACATTCCGCTGGCCGCCTCAGCCGAATTCTCCGGCGACTTCAAGACGGCCGTGCGCGGGCTGCTCGGCGCCACCGAACTGGCCGATCGGCCCTTGCAACCCTGCTTCTACGGCAACCGCGTCCTTCGCGTCGTGCCGCTCGCGCAATCGTGCTCACGCGCGGCCACGCCCAAAGGAGCCGCAGCATGATGTTCCTCCCGTTTGCTTGCGCCACGCGCTTTCCCGCACCCAGATCGTTCGCCTGCGCCGCGCTCTTGTGCGTTGTCGCTGGCTGCTCGGTGTCCGAGCAGGTCACGAACATGCAACGCGCGGCCAGCGGGCGGCATGCCGAGGTCGCCACCCGCCATCAGACATATGCCGACGGTCTGTCCGACCGCCAGGCGCGCATCGCCGCGCAGGAAGTCTCCACGCCCTGGCTGGCGGGCAAACCGCAACCCCTTGCGCGCGAGGTCTCGCTGCCTCCGGCATTACGCGAAAACGTCAAAACCACGCTCATGCTGGCTGACGACGCGGACCTGCCCGCGTTGGCCCAACGCCTGACCGCCGCCACCGGCATCGCGGTACGGGTGCGCCCCGACGCGCTGCTTCCCCCCGACCAATTCCTGCCGCGCCTTGCCGTCAGCGGCGCGGTTGCCCTGGCCACGCCTGCACGCATTGAAGTGCGCGCAGATCCTCAACCGCTCGCCGATCTGCTCGATGCGTTGGCCGCGCGCTTTTCTGTGCACTGGCGCTACGAACACAATGCGCTCGAGTTCTACCGCACCGAAACCCGCGTCTTCGATCTGCGCGCCCTCACGCTCGCCAGCAAGGTCGACGTGCGGCTCGGCCGCTCGGGCAGCGCGGAAGGCGAGGGCTTTGAAAGCACCTCCAACACGACGCTGTCCGCTGGCGAGCACAACGCGCTGGCAATCCTGCGCGCAAACGTTCTGCCGTTCCTCACACGATCCGGCGTCATTGCAGAGCCGGTGCAAGGCGCGGCCGCGTTGGTGGTCACCGATACGCCGGATGCCCTGGACCGGGTCGCACTTTATCTGGAACGCGAAAACAAGGCGTTGACCCGACGCGTTCGCCTGCTTTTCGAGGAAATCACTTTCATCGCCAACTCGGAAGCGGCGGGCGGCCTCGACTGGAATGCCCTCTACGCGGCGGCAGGCGCCACGGCGCGGCTGGCCGTGCCCGGCGTGCCGGCCACCGGCGCAGGGTTGCTGCAAGCCGCGTCGGGTGCGGGGCCATTCCAGGGCTCGCAGGCCATCGTGTCCGCCCTGAGCGCGATGGGGGCGGTCGTGCGGCACAGCAAGATCCCGGTCCTCACCTTGAACCGGCGGCCAGTCTCGCATGCCGTCAGGACCACCTTCTCCTACATCGATCGCGTGCAAAGCACCGCCGTGCCCGGCATGACCGCCACCGGCGCAAACGGATCGCTGCCGGCGGTCTCCATCAGCCAGAAAGAAGAAACGGTCGGCTCGTTCCTCACCTTGGTGCCGGACATCCAGGAAGACGGGCAGATCCTGCTTTCCATCGCGTATGACAACGCGGTCGCGCAGCCCCTCAAGACAATCACCTTCGGCGAAAGCGCCAATCAGGTTCAGGTGCAGCAGATCACGGTCGATGGCAGCGGCACGGTGCAGCAGATCGAATTGCGGCCGGGGCAGCCCATGATCGTGGCCGGCTTTGACCGCACACAGGACCAGCACGATCGCCAACGGCTGGCGCCCGGACTGCCGCTGCTTGCCGGCGGTCTGGATAGCGCGGCCAGCGAACGCCACACGACGCTGATCCTCGTGACCGCCCAGGTCGAGGAAGGGTACTGATCGTGAACCGGGCCCCTCAACTCTTGCTGATCGAATGCCCGGGCGCCGAACGAACGCTGGCGTTCGGCCTGCGCTGGTTCGCGCTCATCGGATCCAACGTGCCCAAGCTTGCACGGTCACGCGGACGACGCCTGCGAGCCACGCATTATGTGGTGGGCGGATCGCCCGCAATGGTCGCGGGCTATGGGCGCGCCCGCGGCGGCATTGGCGGCGCACGTTTCAACCGCCGCGCCGGTGCACCGGCAGCGACGCCGCAATCGGCGGCGCAGTTGTTCGCCTTGCTGTACCCCGACGGTGGCCATGCCCTGGTTCGGCTGCCGGACGGGCGTCACTGGCTTGTCGCGGCGCATGGCGGCGCGGTCTTGTCGCAGACCGACCGGGTATTCAGTTCGCTTGACGACGCGCAGCAGGAACAACGGGCGCTGCTAGCGCAGCGTCCGTCCCTGACGGCGCACGCGTCGGAGCAGGTCTGGTCGGCATTGGCACAGGCCGTGGATGCCGGCGCCGCGCTGACTGCGCTGCCTTCGCGTTGGGCCGAGCTGCCGGCCGCATTGCG
>DMTA01000493.1 GCA_003454835.1 Achromobacter sp.
GGCCTGCTTGCCCAGGATCACCAGCGCGGGCGCTTCCTTGACCACGACGGCGCGCAGCAGCTTGGCGACTTCCAGCGGCTGCAAGGCGGCATCCGTCTGCACCAGCACGCCCCGATCTGCGCCGATGGCCAGCGCGGTGCGCAACGTCTCCTGCGACTGCGCCGTGCCGCAAGACACGGCCACCACCTCAGCGGCGGCGCCCTGCTCTTTCAGGCGCACGGCCGCCTCGACGGCGATTTCATCGAACGGGTTCATCGACATCTTCACGTTGCCAATGTCCACGCCGCTCTGGTCGGCCTTGACGCGCACGTTGACGTTGTAGTCAACCACGCGCTTGACCGCGGCAAGTACCTTCATGGAAACACTCCTGAGTGAAAGGATTCAACGGCCGCCCCGGGTTGCAATCGGGACGGCTGCGGTTTGGTCAGTCCGGGATGCTTTTCCGGACGGTGATGTCCAGGATCACGGTGAATTCGGTTTGCGTCGCTGGGGCGCCGGGGTTGGCGACGCACGGCGTGTCGACGCCCGGTTTATCGACGCCCGGCATTTCCGCGCCGCGCGTTATCTCGTATGCCCCCGCCGTCACACGGAACCGCGTAACCTCGAGCCCGTCCGCGCCAACCGGCAACGCGCCAACCTCGCAGCAACCGGACGCCGTGCCTGAACAGGTCACCGACGCCATCGCACCGCCGCGCAGGACAAAGAGATTCAGCACCTGCACCGGTCCGCCCACCAGCGTGGATTGCAGCAACGCATCACCGCCAAATACCGCCGGTTCACGAAGCCGCAATGGCACGGCCACACCCTCGCCATGCAGCATCACCCCATCGCCCGCCAGCACGACCGACACGCGGTCATACCCGGGAAATCGCGAATACGGCCCATCGCGTTCGATATCGGCGATGCTGACGCGCCAGCGTCCGGCGGGATCGGCCGCCAACGTGCGCGTGACACCCCCGCCGTTCTTCCACGGCTCGGGCGGCAGCGCCAACCAGCTGGCTTGCACCGGACCGCGCGGATCAGGAGACTGCGCCAAGGCCGTACTTCCCGGTCAGCAGCGCGCCGCGTTGAAAGCGCCCCAATTCGTAGGGCGTGAGCGACACGTCGGTCGCCAGACCCAGCGCCTCTTGCGCCAGCACGCGGCCCACGGTGGGCGACAGCTTGAAACCGTGACCCGAGAACCCAAAGCCCACGATCAGGCCTTCGACGCCCGGCACACGGCCCAGCACGGGGTTCCAGTCCGGCGTCACGTCGTAGACACCGGTCCACGACGATGCCAGTCCGGCGGTCTCATACGCGGGGAAGCGGTCCGCCACCTGCGCGCCGACCTCGGCCACGTAGTCCAGCGGAATGTCGCCCTGCTCGGCGTCGCTCTTTTGCAGCGCCTCGCCGACAATGCCTTCGCTGACCAGCATCTGGTTGCCGCCGTAGCTGCGGCAATACAGCATGCCGGGCGAGGCCAGATCCTTGAAGACGGGCATCGAATACGTATAAGGCGCCGCGTCGCACTCCAGCGCCAGCACGGCATGCCGCTCCGGCACGACGGGCATGGCGACGCCCGTCCAGCCTGCAAGCTCCGGCGTCCAGATGTTCTGCGTGCTGATGACGAGCGGCGCGCTGTAGTCACCTTCGGAGGTCACCACACCCGTCACGCGGCCGTTGTCGACGATCAGGCGCTGGACGTTGACGTTTTCGCGAATGGTGACGCCCCGGCGGCGGGCGCCGCGCGCAAAGCTGGTGGCCACCAGATACGCGTCGGCAAAGCCCGCCTCGGGCTCATAGCCGATCAGTGCGGCATTGTCGAACGACGCAATGGGCAGCAGCTCGCGCGCCTGCGCGGCATTCAGCAATTCCAGCGCGATGCCCTGCGCCTGCTGCTGCGCCAGCGCGCCGCGCAGCGGTTCCAGCTTGTCGTCGTCGGCGGCGGTGATCAGGTAGCCGCATTTGACGAGGCCGCACGAGGCCTCGTCGTCGCCCAGATAGCTGGCGAAATTGTTGAACACGCTCCACGAACGCTGGGCCAGCTCCACGTTCTCGCGCACGGAATAGTGCGTGCGCAGGATGCCGGACGACTGCGACGTGGTGCCCGCGCCGATGGTCTCGCGGTCCAGCACCAGCACGTTCTTCGCGCCGAGTTCGGCCAGGTGAAACGCCACCGAACTGCCGATCACGCCGGCACCAATCACGATCACGTCAAAACTTTTCACGACAAGGCTCCAAGGACAAGTGCGGCGAGTGTGGACCCGCCGTTTCGGAGCCGCCGAAAATTAAGCGCCGCTGATGTTGACCATCGCCGCTCCTTATATTCATGCCGCCGCCAGGCGCTCGGGCGAAAGTCTCGTCTGCCGCACCCCAGAGTGCCGGCGACATGGAATCTATCGGTCAATCTACATTCAAGTAGGGGAAAAATATGAACATGAATCGCCGCGCCATGCTGGTGCGCACCGCTGCACTTGCGGGCGCAAGCGCCCTGGGCTTTCCGATGATCGGCCGCGCCGCGGGTGCGTCCTACACCTATGGCGGCTCGGCCTGGCTGGGCCATTACTCCGCCTACATCGCGATGAAGACGGGCCTCTTTGCCAAGCAGGGGCTGGACATCAAGTGGCAGAGCTTTGCCACGTCGTCGGACCGCATGAGCGCGGTGATGGCGGGCAATGTGGATCTGGCGGGCGCCGGCGTGGTGTCGTCGCTGGCGCTGATGGCCGCAGGCGCGCGCCAGTTCCAGGTCATCGCCACCCCCAACAACTTTGGCCGCGCCGAAGGCGTGCTGGTGCGCGACAACGTCAAATCCGTTGCCGACCTGAAGGGCAAGAAGATTGGCGTCACCTACGCCTCCAGTGCGCATGTGCTGCTGCTGGACGTGCTGCGCCAGGCGGGCCTGAACCCCGATCGCGACGTCTCCATCATCAACCTGCCCGCAACCAACCTGCTGTCTGCCTATCAGGGCAGCCAGATCGACGCGGCCGTTGCGTGGACCCCGGCCTTCGACCGTATCAAGGCCGTGCCGGGCACGCATGTGCTGCTGGACGACACCGCGTTCTCGCTCTACAAGCAATACGCCATCACGCCCGGACCCGACGTGCTGCTGACGCACGCCAAGCTGGGCAAGGAAAACCCGGACGCCGTGCGCAAGTTCCTGCAGGCGGTGTTCCAGGCCAACGCCATGCTGACGAACCAGCCCGAGGAAGCGGCTGGCGTGCTGCTGGAGCTGACCGGGCTGTCCAAGGACGAGCAGCTTGCCGTCATCAAGCAGACGCAGTGGTATTCGGCCGAGGACCAGAAAGCGCTGATGATCGAGCCGGGCAACTTCGTGAACGGCATGCAGAAGCTGGCCGAGATGCTGGTGTCGCTCAAGCAGATCGACCGCGCGCCCACCGTCAAGGACTGGGTCCAGTCCGCGTACCTCTGAGCCCGGGACCGTCTGCCTATGTCCACACGTTCGTCATCCCGCGAAACACGCCTGCTCTGGGTCAGCGTGTTTTCGCTGCTGGGTTTCCTGCTCATGTGGGAAGGCCTGTGCCGTGCCGGCGCGGTCGATCCCATCTTTCTGCCCGCGCCATCCCAGGTCCTGGCGCGTGCGCTCTCCATGTCCGATCAGGGCACCCTCTTCTACAACGTGCTGGCCTCGACGCGCCGCGTCATGGTGGGCTTTCTGGCCGCCGTGATCGTCGCGATTCCGCTGGGCATCCTGCTTGGCACCTCGAAGGTGGCCCGCGCCGTCTTCGATCCCATCATCTCGTTCCTGCGCCCGCTGCCGTCCATGAGCTGGATTCCGCTGTCGCTGCTGTGGTTCGGCATCACCGAAACGCAGAAGTACAGCATCGTTTTCATGGGGTCGTTCGTGCCCGCTCTGCTGTACGTAATGGAAGCTTCGCGCAGCATCGACCCGGTGCTGGTGCGCGCGGCGCGCAACCTGGGCGCCAACCGCTGGCAGGTCATGCGCGAGGTGCTGTTTCCGGGCTGCCTGCCGCAGATCCTGTCGGGCATGAAGATCATCCTGGGCCTGTCCTGGACCTGCGTGATCTCGGCCGAGCTGGTGGCGTCCAAGGAAGGCCTGGGCTTCATGATCATGAACGGCAAGGAATTCTTCCAGACCGATACCGTGGTGCTGGGCATGGTGCTGATCAGTTTTACCGTGCTGGTGACCGATCTGTGTTTGCGGCTTCTTGAACGATGGGTGCTGGCATGGCAGCGATGAACGACACGATGATCCGGCTGACGGATGTCTCCAAGGCCTACGGCGAAGTGCCGGTGCTGGACAAGGTCAACCTGGAGGTCAAGCGCGGGGAATTCCTGGTGCTGCTGGGCGCCTCGGGCTGCGGCAAGTCGACGCTGCTGAACCTGATGGCGGGCTTCATCACGCCCAACACGGGGTCGGTGGAGATCAACGGCAAACAGGTCACCGACGTGACCGCCGCCTGCGGCATGGTGTTTCAGCAGTACGCGCTGTTTCCGTGGCGCACCGTGCAGGAAAACGTGGAATTCGGCCTGAAGATGCGCGGCATGTCGCGCCAGGAACGCGCGCCGATCGCCCGAAAGTTCATCGAGATGGTGGGCCTGAAGCACGCGGCGGACAAGTATCCGCACGCGCTGTCGGGCGGGATGAAGCAACGCGTGTCGATCGCGCGCGTGCTGGCCAACGACCCGGACGTGATGCTGTTCGATGAGCCGTTCGCGGCGCTGGACGCGNNCGGCAAGACCATCGTTTTCATCACGCACTCCATCGACGAGGCCTTGACTCTGTCGACGCGCATGGCGGTCATGGGTTCCAAGCCCGGCCGCATCGTGCAGGACATCCAGAATGACCTGCCGCATCCGCGCAGCGCGGACGTGCAGCTGTCGCCGCGATTCGTGGAATTGAAACGGGCGATCTGGGAGCGCGTGCAGGAAGAAGTGACGCGCAGCATGGAGTTGACGGCCGATTAACCGCGCCGCGCGCGCGATCCGGCTGGACGATCTTGGCGCCCGGCGTGAACATCATGCGGGGCAAGGCTGCCGAATGCGCCGTCGGGGCTTTGCCACGCGCCCGTGCTGCGGCCTTCCTCGGCCAGAAACTCCACCAGCGCGGGCAATGACGGATCCATCGGCCGGTTGTCGTGAATGCGCATGACATAGCCCCACGAGCCCGGCATGCGCAGATGCGGCATCAATGGCACCAGACGGCCGCTGGCCAGGTCCTCGTCGATCAGCGGCGCGCGGCCGAGCGCGATGCCGACCCCCGCCGCCGCG
>DMTA01000096.1:0-450 GCA_003454835.1 Achromobacter sp.
CTTGCGCAGGCCCAGACGCGACAGCGCCAACTCCTGGTAGTCGCGAAAGCCCTGCTGCACGAGGTTGGCATTGTGCGCAATCTGCTCGGGCACCGGCTGCAGCAATTGCAGCCAGCGCGGTTCAGAGGCCGGACCCAGCAGGTTGTCGTAGCGGTCCGGGCCGTTCAGCGGGATCACCACGCGCAGGTGCAGGCCGCCCTCGGCGCCCGCGGTGACCGGATCATCGGCTTCGGCCGCGGAATAACCGCGCGCCAGCCGCAGCTGGTTCATCACCGTGGACGGCGGCATGGCCGGCAGCAGTTGGCCGTACTGGCTGGTCGAAAACGCCACCATGCGGCCGCTGCCCGTGAAGACCATCGCTTCCTGCACGCCGTTGGCTTCGCGCAGCCGGGTCAGCGCCAGCGTCACGCCGCTGTCGGTGCTGCGGTTCAATTCCACCGCCATCGAGCG
>DMTA01000096.1:516-13223 GCA_003454835.1 Achromobacter sp.
GTTCAGGCCGGCTTCCAGCGCCGTGTCCACGCGCACGTTGAACCAGGATTCGATCGAGCGCGACATGAACTGCACCGATACGGTGTAAATGAGCGCGCCGGGCACCACGCCGATCAGGGCAAACGCCAGGGAAAAACGGGCGGTGAGCCGCGCGCCGAACTGCCGGCGCCGGATCTGCCGGGCCAGCCGCACCGTCAGCGCCACCACCCAGACAAAGAGCGCCAGCGCGAAAATGCCGTTCAGGATCAGCAGCGTGTCGTAATAGCGCGCAAAACGCGAGGCGTTTCCGGTGGACCAGGCAAGAAGGCCCAGCAGGGCCAGGCCGCTCACGGCGCCGACCATCAGGGCCAGCCGAAGCAAAAGCCTCATGAGGGATCTTTCTCCTTGTCGCCCAGCATGAACGAGAAGTCCATCCACGGTGTCGCCTGCGCCCACGAGCTGCTGTTCAGGGCGTTGACCTGAAACGGCCGGGACAACAGCGACGTATCAAGCCTCAGGCGCAACTGCCCGTTGTATTGCGACCCTGCATCGAACTCGCCGGCCTTCGCGACCCGCCAATTGCGGATATGCCGGATGGCGCTCATGGCGTCGTCCAGCGAAGCCACCGGAAAGGACAGCTCGCCCACGCCCGCCCGCCACTGGCGGGTCNNCGCGCAACTGCTGGTTCAGCTCGAATTCGATGTCCGCATCGATTTCCAGGTTGCCGTCGCGCACCACCGGATCCACGCGCGTGACGCGCGGCTCGGACGCGTGAGCCACGCCACCCGGCGCAGTCAGAAGCACGGCAGATACGAGCAACAACCCAAGAAATACGCGCGAAATAATGGACATACGGCACCGGAACTACGTCATGCCCCTATTCTTCGGGATTCAGGACTGCTTGGCAAACAAGGCGTAGAAAAACCCATCGTGTTGGGCCGCGGGTGTTGCATCGACCGCAACTGGCAGCAATTGGCCGGGCGCGTCCAGGCGGGTCGCGTCGGGATGGCGCTGCAGGAATTCCAAGGCCTGGCGCGTGCCTTCGATGGGGAACACCGAGCACGTCACATACAGGAGCCGGCCGCCGGGCGCCACGGTGGACCACAGCGCGTCCAGGATCCGGGTCTGCAGGCTGGCGGTGCGGCGCAGGTCGTTTTCGCGGCGCAGCCAGCGGATGTCGGGGTGGCGCCGCACGATGCCCGATGCCGTGCACGGCACGTCCGCCAGCACCGCGTCAAAGGGCTTGCCGTCCCACCAGGCGTCCAGGTCGGCGGCGTCGGCCGCCTTCAGCAGGACGTGATCACCGCCCAGGCCCAGCCGCGCCAGGTTCTNNTCGGCGAGTTCAAGCAGGTGCGCCGTCTTGCCGCCGGGCGCCGAGCAGGCGTCCAGCACCCGCATGCCGTTGGCGGGCGCCAGCAATTCGGCCGCGAGCTGCGCGCCCGCATCCTGCACCGACCACCAGCCCTCGGCAAAGCCAGGCAACTGCGTCACCGGTTTGGGCGTGGCCAGCACCACGCCCGACTGGCCCACGGCTTCTGCCGCCAGACCCGCATCCTCGAAGGCAGCCAGCACCTGCTCGCGCGTGGCGCGGCGGCGGTTGACCCGCAAGGTCAGCGGAGCCGGCAGGTTGGACGCCGCCAGGATCTCGCGCCATTGCTTCGGATAGGCCACGGTAAGTTGCTTGACCCACCAGCCGGGATGGTTGAATTGCGCCTCGGGGCTGTCGGCCACCGCGGCCTCCACCGCAGCGCGTTCACGCAGGAAACGTCGCAGGCAGGCGTTCAGCATCCCCTTGTAGGACGCCAGGGCGCGCGACCCGGCGGCGGCCGTCACGGCCTGGTCGACGACCGTATGCGGGGCGTAGACCGGCATGCCGGGCAAAGCCACGGCCGCATCGCCCTCTTCCTTGAGCAGCGTCAGCGACACCAGCAGCAGGGATTCGAACAAAACACTGGGATAACGCTGCACCATCTCGCGGCCGACGGCGTCGGCCCAGCCCAGGTAGCGCATCGCGTGGAACGACACGGCCTGCGTGGCCGGACGCAGCCCGCCATCGACCTCGGCCAGCGCCTCTGTCAGCGAGCGCCCGTCGAGCACGTCCTCCACCACCCCCGCGCTGGCAAGAAGAACGGAAGAAAGCGGGGGAGCAAGATTGGGGGAGTCAGGACGGGTGGACATGGTGCGAAATCAAAGAGTAAGACCGCTATGGTAGCCCGGACCTGGACGGACGGCGGCCCGCGCGGCACACTGGCTCCCTGCCCCGGAGCCCCGTCATGTCCCTCGCCACGCTGCTGCTTTTTGTCCTGGCCTCTGCCGTCGCCATCATCACCCCCGGCCCCACCGTGCTGCTCGCCATGAGCAACGGTTCGCGCCACGGCGTGCGCGCCGCCTGCTGGGGCATGGGCGGAGCGGTGCTGGCGGACCTGGTCCTGATCGGCGCCGTGGCCTGCGGACTGGGCGTGCTGCTGGCTGCCTCGGAGGTTGCCTTTCAGATCGTCAAATGGGTGGGCGCGGCGTATCTGGCGTGGCTGGGCTGGAAGCTGCTGCGCTCGAACGCGGCGCTGATCCTGCCGTCCGAACACGCCCGCGATACGCGCCCGGCTGGGCTGACCCTGGGCCTGCGCAGCTTCGTCGTGGCCCTGACCAATCCCAAGGCCCTGCTGTTCATGTCGGCCTTCCTGCCCCAATTCATCAACCCCGCCGCCCCCCTTCCCGCTCAGTACGCCATCCTGGCCGGCGTTCTGGCGCTGCTGAACGTGGCGACGATGCTGGCCTACGCGGCGCTGGGCGCGCAGATGGTGCGCGCCTTCCGGGCGGGCGGCCTGCGCTGGCTGAACCGGATCTGCGGGGGGATGCTGATCGGACTGGCGGGCACCCTGGCGCTGTATCGCCGTACCGCGCTTGCGTAAACCCCCGCTCCGGCGGGGGGTTTCGGATGTTCATTCGGCCGATCGCCGTATCTACCGCGCTAACCACCGTCACGTGGTAGCGGCGCCGAGAATCCAATCCCTAAGCGCGGAAATTTTCGGGTTGTCGTGCTTGGCCTCTGGATAGACCAGGTAATAGGCGAAGGTTTCCATATGGGTCGGTTTCGCGAGCATGACGAGGCGCCCTTCGGCCACGTCGAGCGCCACCATGGCGGCCGGGAGCAGGCCCGCGCCTTGGCCAGCGACCACAGCGCTAAGCAGCAGTCCGGAGTCGTCAAAGGAGGGGCCGCGGGGAATCCCAACCTCGTTAATGCCTTGCGCTTGAAACCACAGGCTCCAGCCCTTTCGGTCAACGTCGTGAACCTGCGGCCAGCGCGTCAACTCGTCGGATCGCTCCGGCATCCCCAGGCGCTCAACAAGCGGCGGCGCAGCAACGGGCACCATTTCAACGGAAACGACGCGATAGCTCCGTAAGCCAGGATAGCGACCGACGCCATGGCGCACGGCAAGATCAACGCTGTCACGCGAGAAATCCACCAATGCGCCGCTGGTGAGGATCTGAAGGTCGATCTCAGGGTGGGCTTGCTGAAATGACTTCAGACGTGGAACGAGCCAGGCCGACGCAAAGAACGGAGTGACGCTGATCGTCAGGTTACCGGTGTCGGCGGCGACAGCCACGCGCCTGGACGCGTCGGCGATCTGACGGAAGGCGTTTCGGATGGGGGGCAGGTAGTCCCGGCCTGCCTGGGTCAACAGGAGTCCCCGATTCACCCGCTCGAACAGCTTCACGCCAAGATGGTCCTCCAGGTTTCGCAGCATCTGGCTGACGGCTCCCGGCGTAACGCACAACTCTTCTGCTGCAAGTTTTACAGAGAGATGCCGAGCCGCGGATTCGAACGCTCGCAATGCGTTCAGCGGTGGAAATTTTCGATGGATCATTTAGAAAATCTAATGTGAATCTCGGAGAAAGACTGGTTTGTTAATGCAGCCAGATAGCCAATATAGTGCTTGCAGCGCTTTTAGGCGTGCAGCCCCCTGCTTTGATAACAATTAGCCAAACTATCGTGATTCGATTGAGGCTGGTGCGTTCAACGCTCATTGGGCCAACGACCGACGCCGCCCACGGAGATCAACATTGACCAACGAATCCATTGCATTGCACTACCTAGAACTCACGGAAGTCGCGGCTCTGATCCGCAACCGCGACATCTCTTCTCGGGAGGTGACGCAAGCGCAGCTCGACCGGATTGCCGCGCTGGATGGTGAGTTGCACAGCTACGCGCTGGTGATGGCGGATGCCGCGCTCGCCCAAGCGGACGTGGCCGACGCGGAAACGGCGGCCGGGCATAGTCGCGGGCCGCTCCATGGCGTTCCCATCGCGATCAAGGACCTTTGCCAGATCAAGGGCTTTCCGACGGGCGCCGGCATGGCGGTCCATCGACATGTCGTTTCCGATGAAGACGCGACGGTTGTACGGCGCTTGAAGGAGAGCGGTGCGGTGTTGCTCGGCAAACCTCAACTCACCGAGGGCGCCTATTCCGATCACCACCCATCCGTTACACCGCCGCGCAATCCGTGGAATGCCGACTACTGGCCCGGTATTTCGTCTAGCGGCTCAGGCGCGGCGACGGCGGCGGGTCTTTGCTACGGGTCGCTTGCGTCCGATACCGGGGGTTCTATCCGCTGGCCCGCGGCCGCCAATGGCGTGACGGGATTGAAGCCCACCTGGGGACGGGTCAGCCGTTACGGCGTTATCGAGCTGGCGCCTTCGCTGGACCATGTTGGAACAATGGCGCGCAGCGCCGTGGATGCGGGAACATTGCTCGGTGCAATAGCCGGCGGCGATCCAAACGACCCGACGGCGCTGCTGGATCCCGTGCCGGACTATCTGGCGACCATCATCGGGGATCTGCGTGGCCTGCGGATTGGCATCGATGCCGTCTGGAACAGCGACGATGTCGATGCCGGTACGCAGGCGGCCCTTGCTGAAGCTCTCACGGCATTCGCAGACCTTGGGGCTGCGATTGTCGACATAGAATTCCCGGACGTTACCCAAGCGGTCGCCGACTGGGTGCCGAACTGTGCGGTCGAGGCCGCCGTCGCACACAATGCAACATACCCGGCGCACAAGGACCAATATGGCAGCGTGCTCGCCTCGGTCATCGAGGCGGGACATGCGGTCTCGGGCACGCAATATCAGGAGATATTGCTGCGGCGCATGGCGTTTCGTGGCCAAGTGGAAGCGCTCTTCGGCAAAATCGACCTGCTGCTGACGCCGGTTCAGCCATTCGCGCCGCTGACGCTCGCCACGGTTCAAACGCTCGGCGAACAACCGGGCCTGATCGCCAAGCTGCAACGATATACCTGCCCGTTCGATATGTCGGGCCATCCCACCCTGACCATGCCCGGCGGCTTCACTCAAGCGGGAATGCCGATCGGCTTCCAGCTCGTCGCCGGCCATCTCGGCGAGGCGAAATTGGTCCGAGCCGGTGCGGCGTTTCAGCGCGTTTCGACATGGCATCGCCGCCACCCGGTGGCGTGACATGACGACCACACCCACCCATCGCCTCTTTTACGGCTGGATCGTCGTCGCGGCAGCATTCGCCATCACCTTTGTCGGCTTCGGCAGCGCCTATACGTTCAGCGCCTTCGTTCCGTCGTTGCAACAGGACTTCGGGGCATCGCGGGGCTCGGTGTCGCTCGTCTTTTCTCTAGCGGGATTTCTGTATTTCGGTCTGGGCGTTGTGAGCGGCCCGTTGGCCGATCGGTGGGGCGCGCGGAGCCTTGCCATGCTAGGCATGGCCCTGGTCGGCGCTGGCCTTGCGCTCGCCAGCGTCGCGCGCACCATTCACGAAGTCTATGCCGCCTACGGGCTTGGTGTCGGTCTTGGCATCGGTTGCGCCTATGTGCCGGCCGTCGGGGCGGTCCAGCGCTGGTTCCTCAAGCGCCGAGGCTTCGCGTCCGGCATCGCGGTGAGCGGCATCGGCGTCGGGACACTCGTGATGCCGCCACTTGCCTCGTGGATGATCGAGATGCTGGGTTGGCGGGGGGCGTATCTGGCGCTGGGCGGCCTCGCCGCGATGATCGGTGTCGGCATGTCCTGGCTTATTGCGAATGATCCTCGCGACAAAGGAACCGGACCTGACGGGGTTCCCCTTGCGGTCAATCAACCTGGAGCGGCCCGTATCGGAGCTTCGGTCGGTGAAGCGGTCAGATCCCCGCAATTCGCCGCGCTATATTCGGCCTGCCTGATCTGCTCGTTCGGCGTTTTCGTGCCTTTCGTGCATCTCGTGCCCTATGCGCAAGATCATCACATCGACCAATCCGCCGCCGTGCTGCTACTCGGCGTCATCGGTGTTGGCAGCACGCTGGGGCGCTTCTTCCTCGGCGGCCTGGCCGATCGGGTCGGACGCCAATCTTTCCTTCTGATGATGTTCATCGGGATGGCTGCCGCGCTCGCGATCTGGGTTATTGCATCCAGCTTCTGGCCACTCGCATTCTTTGCTTTGCTCTTTGGTCTCTTTTATGGCGGCTGGGTGGCGATCCTGCCCGCCGTGGTCATGGATCACTTTGGCGGACGCAATGTCAGCGGCATCATCGGAATTCTCTACACCAGCGTGGCGATCGGTACCTTGATCGGCCCCACCGCTGCCGGCTTCATCTTCGATATGAGCCACAGCTACACGCTACCCATCCTCGTGAGCGTGGCCGCGAACGTCATCGCAGCAATCGTGGTGGCGACGTTCGCCTTGAAGAAGCCAGCGAAAATCGCGTTGGAGAAAGCATCACGATGAAAGCACCAACATTTGTTCGCAGCGTAGAAGCGTTTAGTCGGGTGCTCCTCTCCTGCGAATCCCTGCCGTTTCGGATCTGTCCCTTCAAGCTGCCCGCGAGCCACTTCCGACACTGACGGCGGATGGCTGCTTTGACCCGCTTGCTCTTCGTGCCTGATCCCTCGCTCGCTGAATCTTAAGTAGCTGTAAACTATAGGTTTTGTCTTAACGAATTGGATTTCCAGATGGAAACGAAGCGGGCCCCAAGTGTAGCTATGGTGTCGTTAGGGTGCCCCAAAGCCCTGGTCGACTCCGAACGCATCCTGACCCAGCTGCGCACCGAAGGCTACGAAATCACGCCGGAATACAACGGTGCCGACGTGGTCGTCGTCAACACCTGTGGCTTTATCGACAGCGCCAAGGCCGAGTCGCTGGAAGCCATCGGCGAGGCCCTTGCCGAGAACGGCAAGGTCATCGTGACCGGCTGCATGGGCGTCGAGGATTCCGTAATCCGCGACGTGCACCCCAGCGTGCTGTCGGTGACCGGTCCCCAGCAATATGAAGAGGTCGTGCGCGCGGTGCACGGCGCCGCGCCCCCGCGCACGGACCACAATCCCTACGTGGACCTGGTGCCGCCGCAGGGCGTGAAGCTCACGCCGCGCCACTACGCTTACCTGAAGATCTCCGAAGGCTGCAATCATCGCTGCAGCTTCTGCATCATCCCCTCGATGCGCGGCGACCTGGTCAGCCGTCCCGTGGGCGACGTGCTGAACGAAGCCGAACGCCTGGTGAAGGCGGGCGTGAAAGAGCTGCTGGTGATCTCGCAGGACACCAGTGCATACGGCGTGGACATGAAGTATCGCAGCGGCTTCTGGAACGGCCGTCCGGTCAAGACGCGCATGACCGAGCTCTGTATGGCCTTGTCCGAAATGGGCGTCTGGACGCGTCTGCACTACGTGTATCCGTACCCGCACGTGGACGAAGTGATTCCGCTGATGGCCGAGGGCAAGATCCTGCCGTACCTGGATATTCCGTTCCAGCACGCCAGCCCGCGCATCCTGAAGCTCATGAAGCGCCCGGCCTTCGAGGACAAGACGCTGGCCCGCATCAAGCGCTGGCGCGAAATCTGTCCGGACCTGACGATCCGCTCGACGTTCATCGTGGGCTTTCCCGGCGAAACCGAGGAAGACTTCCAATACCTGCTGGACTGGATGCAGGAAGCGCAGCTCGACCGCGTGGGCTGTTTTCAGTATTCGCCCGTCGAAGGCGCGCCCGCCAACCTGCTGGACGATCCGGTGCCGGATGACGTCAAGCAGGACCGCTGGGAACGCTTCATGGCGCTGCAGCAGACCATCTCGGCCGAGCGCCTGGCGCTCAAGGTGGGCCGCGAGCTCGACGTGCTGATCGACGAGGTCGACGAAGACGGCGCCGTGGGCCGCAGCGCAGCCGACGCGCCCGAGATCGACGGCTGCGTCTACGTCAGTTCGGACAAGCTCCTGCAACCGGGCGACATGGTGCGCGTGCGCGTCACCGATTCCGACGAATACGACCTGTGGGCCGACGTGGTCTGATTCAGGGCCACTTCGGACAAACGCCGTCCGGCGCATCGCGCGCCGGACGGCGTTTTGCTTTGATGGCTTAAGGCCGCGTCACTTTTCCAGGAAGTCCGACAGGTCGTCGGCATGTTCCTCTTCGACCGCCAGGATTTCCTCGAGCAGACGGCGCGTGGTGGAATCCTGTTCGCCGATGTATTCGATCATCTGGCGATAGCTGTCGATGGCGATGCGCTCGGCGATCAGGTTTTCCTTGATCATCTCTTCCAGCGTGTTGCCTTCGACGTATTCCGAGTGGCTGCGCTCCAGCAGCCCCTTGGGCGACAGATCCGGCTCGCCGCCCAACTGCACGATACGCTCGGCCAGCTTGTCCGCGTGTTCCTGCTCTTGCGACGCATGCTCGGCGAACTCGGCGGCGACGGGTTCGGCATTCAGGCCGCGGGCCATGAAGTAGTGGCGCTTGTAGCGCAGCACACAGACGATTTCCGTGGCCAGCGCTTCATTCAGCAGCTTGAGCACGGTTTCACGGTCTGCGCGATAGGTGTCGGTGATGGCTCCGGACTCGATGTCCTTGCGCGCCTTGGCGCGAATCGCCTGTACGTCCATGTCGAAAGGACGTTTGGTTTGCTGCGGGGTGCGGGTTGCTTGTTCCATATCGTTAGCTCCTCTAGTCAGTGAAAGCAGCACGACGCTGGACTTCCAGTCGTTTTCGCAATATTCAGTCTACCGGCCATGCCGGAACATGCTGTGTCCAAACATTGCCCGCGCCGCACGGCCGGACCGCGCCCGCCGCAAAAAAGCTCCTGCGCAACCTTGCGTAAACTATCGGCTTCGCGAAAGGCATCGTGACGCAATCTGTAACGCGGCCGGCAATTTCCTCCCGTTTTTATGACTCTGAAGAATATCTGCGTGTATTGCGGCTCCAACCCGGGCACGCGCCCGGACTACGTCGAGCAGGCCCGCGTCCTGGCACGTGAACTCGTCAAGCGCGACCTGGGCCTGGTGTACGGCGGATCGATCGTCGGCATCATGGGCGTGGTGGCCAATGAAGTCCTGGCCGGCGGCGGCCGCGTGATCGGCGTGATTCCTGAGCTGCTTCTGAAGAAGGAACAGGCGCACCTTGGGCTGACGGAGCTGCACATGGTGCAGAACATGCACGAGCGCAAGGCCATGATGATGGAGAAGTCGGACGGCTTCATCGCCCTGCCCGGCGGCGCCGGCACGCTGGAAGAGTTCTTCGAGGTCTGGACCTGGGCGCAGTTGAACATGCACCAGAAGCCCTGCGGATTGCTGAACGTCGCCGGGTACTACGATGCCCTGATGCAATTCATCGACCACACCGTGGAAGAAGCATTCATCCGTCCCCAGCATCGCGACATGCTGGTGGTGGAAGAAGACCCCGCCTTGCTGCTGGATCGCTACGCCATTTACGAGCCGCCCAACGTCTCGAAATGGTTCGATCCGGTCAGAAAGCCCTGACACCGACGCTTGAAACCTGAACGGAAGCCCCTCGCAATGCCCACCGATTCGTTGTTCCCCGCCTGCACCGAGTCCGTATTGCGCGACTATTTTCACGCCAAGGACGAGAACCGCCCGCATTACATGGCCCGCGCGTTTGCGCCGGACGCCGTGCTGAAAATGGCTTTGCGCACGCAAGCCATCGCCTTTCCGCCGGAATCGCATGGCCTGGCCGCCATCACCGACACGCTGGTGCGCAAGTTCGGCCAGACCTACGACAACGTCTACACCTACTACCTTTCGCGCCCGGCCGCCGACGCGCGCCTGTCGGAGTACCACTGCGACTGGCTGGTCGGCATGACCGAAAAAGCCACCGGCAACGTGCGCGTGGGCTGTGGGCGATACGACTGGGAGTTCCAGCCCGACCCGTATCGCGCCAACCGCCTGACCATCACGATCGAAACCATGGTCAGCCTGCCGCCCGACAATGCGGCCGCGGTGTTCGGCTGGCTGCTGGCCCTGGACTACCCCTGGACCAGCGCGGCGCGCGTGGTCGCCGGCGCGCCGCCGCTTGAAGACCTGGCGCCGGTCGTGCACTATCTTCTTCACCCGCACGGCGTATAGGGCTCGCGCAAGGGCGCCTGTGGAACGGGCGCCCTTGCCCGGCCTGCCGGCACTGGATTCAAGAATTGAAATACGACATCGCAGCCTTCGACTTTGACGGAACCCTGGCAGACACCATGCCGTGGTTCAACTCCATCCTCAATACCGTCGCGGACAAGTACAACTTCCGCCAGATCGATGCAGCCGAGCGCGAGCAACTGCGCAGCCGCGATGCGATGGAGATCCTGAAGTACCTGAACATCCCGCTGTGGAAGCTGCCCGCGATCATGACGCACGTGCGCACGCTGATGCAGGACATCGACCCCAGCGTCCAGTTGTTCGACGGCATCCCCGACGCGCTGGCCCGCCTGAAGGCGAGCGGCCTGCGACTGGCGGTGGTCAGCTCCAATTCCGTCGAGAACGTGCAGCGCGTGCTGGGCGAAGAAACCGCCGCGCTCTTTGACGACTACGAATGCGGCACCGACCTGTTCGGCAAGGCCGCCAAGATCGACCGCCTGCTCAAGCAGCACGGCACCGCGCCGGAGCGCTTTCTGCTGGTGGGCGACGAAATGCGCGACATCGATGCAGCCCGCAAGGCCGGCGTGCGCGTCGGATCGGTCGCCTGGGGCTACAACCACCCGGACGCCCTGCGCGGCCGCGGCCCCGATGAACTCTTCCTGACGGTCGAAGACCTTCCCAACGCACTGGCGTAACGCCCAGATCCCATGCACACCGATCCCGCCCACCTGATTGCCGACGCTGACGCCCTGCAAGCGCTTTACGGTTCGCCCGGCGAAGCCTCCCTGAAAAAGGAGGTGGACCATGTGCATCCGCACTACCGCGCGTTCATCGAGGCCGCGCCCTTTGCGCTGCTGGCGACCGCGGGGCCGGACGGACTGGACGCCTCGCCGCGTGGCGACCCCGCCGGGTTCGTCGTGGTGGAAGACGAAAAGACGCTGCTGTTGCCCGACCGCCGCGGCAACAATCGCGTGGACAGCCTGCTCAACGTCATCGCCGATCCGCGCGTGGCCCTGCTGTTCCTGGTGCCGGGCGTTGGCGAGACGCTGCGCGTGAACGGCGAAGCGCGCATCAGCGTCGACCCCGCGTTGCTGGCGCGCTTCGAGATGGACGGCAAGCTGCCGCGCTCCATGCTGATCGTCGACGTTCACAAGGTCTACTTCCAGTGCTCGCGCGCGTTGCTGCGCTCGCGCCTGTGGGACCCCGAGACGCAGATTCCCCGCACCGCGCTCCCCAGCGTCGGCCGGATGCTTTCCGACCTGACGTCCGGTACCTTCGACGGCGTGGCCTACGACCGCGACCTGCCCGCCCGCGTGGCCGGATCGCTTTACTGAACGCCGAGGCGCGCATGGCACGCAACGTCGAAATCAAGGCGCGGGTCGACAGCCTGGACGCCATCGAACACCTGGCCGCGGCGCTGTCCGGCCAGGAACCGACGTTCGTCGACCAGGACGACACGTTCTTCACGTGCGCCAATGGCCGGCTGAAATTGCGCGCCTTCGCGGATGGCTCAGGCGAGCTGATCTTCTATCAGCGCGCCGACGACAGCGGTCCCAAGGAAAGCTTCTACGTCATCTCGCCCACGGACGAACCTGAATCCCTGCGCGAAGCCCTGTCGCACGCTTACGGCGTGATCGGCCGCGTAAGAAAGCACCGCACGGTATTCATGGCCGGACGCACCCGCATCCATCTGGACCGGGTGGAAGGCCTGGGCGAATTCCTGGAACTGGAAGTGGTGCTGCGCGAGGACGAAACCGTCGAGGCCGGAATGGAAGAAGCCCGCACGCTGATGGCCGGGCTGGGCGTCGCGCCCGCGCAATTGCTGTCGGGCGCCTATATGGATCTGCTGGCGGCGCGCCGCAAGGGCTGATCCCTCGCGCGCCGCCGGCGTGATCCGTGTTGGGACGGGTTCAGGCCGGTTGCCAGCCGCGCACGAACACATCCACGGGCTGGCGCTTGCCGCCCGCCTTTTGCAGCTCCAGCAAGCGCAGCACGCCTTGGCCGGTGGCGATATCGATGCCGCTTGCATCGGCGCGCAACACGCTGCCGGGCGCAGCCGTCGTGGCCTCGTCCAGCGCCTGGGCGCGCCAGACCTTCACCGCATCGGACAAGCCCGGCAGGCGGATGCTGGCGCCGGGCACCGGATTGAACGCGCGCACGCGGCGCGCCAGTAGTCCGGCGGACTGCGTGCAATCGAGCGCGGCTTCGGCCTTGTCCAGCTTGGCGGCGTAGGTCACGCCCTCTTCCGGCTGCTTGCGTGCGGTCAGACCGCCCTTGGCCAAGGCCTCCAGCGCTTCAACGATGGCTTCGCCGCCGGCGAGCGCCAGCGCGTCATGCAACTGCGACGCATTGGTTTCATCAGAGATCGGCACGATGCGTTCGAGCAGCATGTCGCC
>DMTA01000097.1 GCA_003454835.1 Achromobacter sp.
GAAGTGGCTGCACGGTTCCAGCGTGACGTACAGCGTGGAACCGGCGACCGATTCGCCACGCGCCTGCGCGTCGCGCAGCGCGCAGATCTCGGCGTGCGGGCCGCCCGGCGGCTGGGTCGCGCCTTCGCCGATCACGCGGCCGTCACGCACGATCACGCAGCCGACCCGGGGGTTGGGCGAAGTGGTGTACATGACAGTGTGCGCCAGCGCCAGGGCGCGTCGCATCCAGAAGAGGTCGTCGGAGTCGCGGCTAATGTCCATGCCGAGGATTGTATGTCCGCCGCGCATCGACCTGACGCGTTCAACCGGATTGCCCCCGCCGCCGCCAGGAGATGTCCGTTTTGGGCCGCCTACCGTCTCGGAACGCGCTCGCGTGGCGACCGGATCGGGAGTAAAAATGGCGTCACCCCTTTGAATCCAAGGCCAGGAGGCCCGGAAATGAAACAGGCACTTATCGTCATCGACGTCCAGGAATCCTTTCGCCAACGTCCGTTTTGGGACGAATCGGAATATCCGGCGTTCATTTCACAGATCCAACCGCTGATCGACGCCGCCGCCGCGCAAGATATTCCGGTCCTGCAGGTATTCCACACCAGCCCCGCCGACGACCCCGCCAATCCGTTTTCGGTCGCCTCCGGCCACGTCAAGACGCTCAAGGAATTGCGGATTTCGCCCACGGCGGTGTTTCGCAAGACGGTGCATTCGTCGCTGTACGCCAAGGACGAGAACGGCGCCTCGCTGCACGATTGGCTGCTCAAACACGGCATTGAAGGCATCATCGTGGCCGGCATCCGCACGGAACAGTGCTGCGAAACGACGTCGCGCCATGCCAGCGACGCTGGCTTCAAGGTGGTGTTTCCCACCGACGCCACACTGACCTTCGCCATGCAAAGCCCGTCCGGCAGGCACTACACGCCGGCCGAGATCCGCGACCGCACCGAGCTGGTCCTGCAGGGCCGCTTTGCCCGCATCGTGCGCGCGGCCGACGCGCTGGCGGCGTAACGTCTGGCGGGAGGCGCAGATGATCCCGGTGTATTTCGTGGTGCCGCGGGGCATCGTCCTGCTGGACCTCGCCGGTCCGGCGGAAGCCTTCCGCGTGGCCAACAAGCTGTGTCCGGGCACGTTCGCCCAGCATTTCTGCGGACCTTCCCAAGACGTCGAGAGCGGCATTCCGGGCCTGCATCTGGCGCATGTGCAACCCCTGCCGACCGCCGTGCCGCGCAACGCGCTCGTCATCATCTCGGGCGTGGTGGGCAAGCACACGCGGCTGGAAGACGACGATGCCCGCGCCATCGTCGACTGGTTGGCGGTCCGCCATCCGGCCGACGGCTTCACCTTGATGACGGTCTGCGCGGGCGCGCTATTCGCGGCCGCCGCGGGCCTGACGCGGCAGCGCGAATGCACCACGCATCACACCTGCCTGGAACAGCTTGCCGCGCTGGATCCCACCGCCCGCGTGCTGGACAACCGCATCTTCGTCGAGGACGGCAACCTGGTCAGCAGCGCGGGTATTACGGCCGGGATCGATCTGGCGCTGCACATGGTGTCGCGTCATTGCGGTCCGCGCGCGGCCAGCGAGGCAGCGCGCGACATGGTCGTCTACCAGCGCCGGGCGGGCTCAGATTCTGCGTTGTCGCCCTGGCTGGACCATCGCAGCCACCTGCATCCGGGCGTGCACCGGGTCCAGGACGCAGTCATCCGCGATCCGGCCGCCCCCTGGTCGGCCCAGTCGCTGGCGGATCAGGCGCACACCAGCGCCCGGCACCTGACGCGCCTATTTCGTGAACACGCCGGCTGCACGCCGATGGACTATCTGTATCAGATACGCGTGGCGCTGGCGCGCGACCTGTTGCGCGACACCCGGCTGGACCTGGAACGCGTGGCGGAAAAGTCTGGATTCGGTTCGGCGCAACACATGCGCCGCGTATGGCGCAAGTTTCAGCCCCTGACGCCAAGCCTGATGCGCGGTGAGTCCCTGCCGGGGGAGTCCTTGCCGGGGGAGTCCTTGCGCGGGACGCCAATGCAATGAACGGCGCCCCAGGCGCCGTTCATGATCAGCCAGACCGTGCCTTGCGGCGCTAGTCCTTGCGCAGCTTGCCGGGCAGCAGCGGCCCCTGCATCTCGCGGATGGCCTCCACGAATTCGCCAATGTCCTCGAAGCTCTTGTAGACCGAGGCAAAGCGCACGTAGGCCACCTTGTCGAGCTTGCGCAGCTCGGTCATGACCAGTTCGCCGATGTGTTCGGACGGCACTTCGCGCTGGCCGCTGGCCAGCAATTGTTCTTCGATGCGCGCAACGGCCGCGTCCACGTCCTCCGTGCTTACCGGGCGCTTGCGCAGGGCCAGACTCAGGCTGGCGCGCAGCTTGACCGGATCGTATTCGCTGCGGCTGCCATTGCGCTTGACGATCGAAGGCATGGCGAGCTCCACCCGTTCGTAGGTGGTGAACCGCTTGTCACAGGACAGACAGCGGCGCCGACGGCGAATGGCGTCGCCCTCTTCGGAGACCCGGCTGTCGACGACCTGCGTTTCGGCATTGCCGCAAAATGGACACCGCATGTGTGATCCCTAAAGGCGCTGAAGGCAAAAATTGAGCATATTGTAACGACGGCATGATGCAAAGCGGCATTAGGGACGAATCCCCGCCGCCATCGCATCTCCCCATCGGTCGGCAGGATGCCCCCCTGCCCGCCCAAAAAGATCAAGGGACGGCGCCTTGCAGCGCCGTCCCTTGGTCTGATTCTGCCCGGATGCGGCTAGGCCGCGCCCGGGTCACCTGCTTACTTCTTGCCGTAAACCGGCAGGCGCGAGGTCAGTTCATTGACCTTGGCGCGCACGGCGGCGATGTTCGCTTCGTCGCGCGGGTTGTCCAGCACGTCGGCGATCAGGTTGGCGGTCAGCTCGGCGTCGGCTTCGGTGAAGCCGCGGGTGGTCATGGCCGGCGTACCCAGGCGGATGCCGCTGGTCACGAAGGGCTTTTCCGGGTCGTTCGGGATGGCGTTCTTGTTGACCGTGATGTGGGCCTGACCCAGCACCGCTTCGGCTTCCTTGCCCGTAATGCCCTTGGATCGCAGGTCCACCAGCATGACGTGGCTTTCGGTGCGGCCCGAGACGATGCGCAGGCCACGCTTGACCAGCGTGTCGGCCAGCACCTTGGCGTTCTTGACCACTTGCTGCGCGTAGTCCTGGAACGAGGGTTCCAGCGCTTCCTTGAAGGCCACGGCCTTGCCGGCGATGACGTGCATCAGCGGACCGCCCTGGATGCCGGGGAAGATCGCCGAATTGATGATCTTCTCGTGCTCGGCCTTCATCATGATGACGCCGCCGCGCGGGCCGCGCAGCGACTTGTGCGTGGTCGAAGTGACGAAGTCGGCGTGCGGAACCGGGTTGGGGTAGGCGCCGCCGGCGACCAGACCCGCGTAGTGGGCGATGTCGACCATGAACAGCGCGCCGTTTTCACGGGCGATGCGGGCCATGCGTTCGAAGTCGATATGCAGGGCATAGGCCGAAGCACCCGCCACGATCAGCTTGGGCTTGTGTTCCTTGGCCAGTTGCTCGACCTGCTCGTAATTCAGGACTTCGTTTTCGTCCAGGCCGTACGAGATGAAGTTGTACAGCTTGCCCGATGCATTGACCGACGCGCCGTGCGTCAGGTGACCACCTTCGGCCAGGCTCATGCCCAGCACGGTGTCGCCCGGCTTGAGCACAGCCATGTACACGCCCTGGTTCGCCTGCGAGCCGGAGTTGGGCTGCACGTTGGCGGCCTCGGCGCCGAAGATCTGCTTCAGGCGGTCGATGGCCAGTTGCTCGACCACGTCCACGTATTCGCAACCACCGTAGTAGCGCTTGCCCGGGTAGCCTTCGGCGTACTTGTTCGTGAGCTGCGTGCCTTGCGCTTCCATGACGGCCGGGCTGGCGTAGTTCTCCGAAGCGATCAGCTCGATGTGCTGCTCTTGGCGCTGATCTTCCTTCTGGATGGCGGCCCAAACGTCCGGGTCAGCCTTGGACAAGGTGAGGTTGCGGTCAAACATGACGGGGGTTTCCTGAGGCGGTAAATGAGGAGAAACGGCAAAAATGAAAACAGCGTCGGGTGGGTAAACCCGCAGAATGCTGAGTAGTTTACCCCGTCATGCAGGATCATTTGCGCTCAAAACGGCCGGAACCGGGCCAAATTCCGGCGGACGGGCGTGAAAACCACGGCAATGCCACCGGCCGGGAAATGGCCCTCATGACGACTTGAGAAACATTCATGCAAACGGCGATAGGCAATAAAAATCTATGGTCAGCCCGA
>DMTA01000420.1:0-44783 GCA_003454835.1 Achromobacter sp.
AACACCTTGGCCACCGCGGCACGCACGACGGGCATGCGCGTCGCGCCGCCCACCATCACCACGCCGCGCACGTCAGCTGGCTTGAGCGCCGCATCGCGCAGCGCACGGCGCGCCGTGTCCAGCGTGCGCTCGATCAGCGGCTGGGCCAGCAATTCAAATTCGTCACGGGTGAAGGTCAACTCGGCACCGCGTCCGCCCGACAGCGTCAGCTTCAGACTCGTCACGTCGGCGACGGACAGCGTTTCGCGCGCGGCGCGCGCGGCCATCAGCAAACCGCGGCGCTCGGCGGGCGACAGCTCGCCCAAGCCCAGCTTCGCCACGGCGTGATCCGCGATCAGAACATCGAAATCGTCACCGCCAAGCGCCGTATCGCCGCCCGTGGAAATCACTTCAAACACACCCTGCGTCAGACGCAGGATGGAGATATCGAACGTGCCGCCGCCCAGGTCATAAACGGCGTAAACACCCTCGGCGGCGTTGTCCAGCCCGTAGGCAATCGCCGCCGCGGTCGGTTCGTTCAACAGGCGCAACACGTTCAGGCCCGCCAAACGCGCGGCATCGCGCGTGGCCTGGCGCTGTGCGTCGTCGAAATACGCGGGCACGGTAATGACCGCCCCCACCAGTTCGTCGCCCAGGACGTCTTCGGCGCGCTGGCGCAACACCGCCAGGATCTGCGCCGACACCTCGACCGGGCTCAGATCGCCCTGCACCGTGCGAATCCGCACCATGCCCGGCGCGTCGACAAACTCATACGGCGCGCGCGTTGCCTGCGCCTCTTCCAGCGACCGGCCCATGAAACGCTTTACGGATACGACCGTGTTATGCGGATCCTCGGCCTGCTGAGCCAGGGGCTCGCGGCCGGTCGTGACTTTGCCGCCAGGGAAATAGCGCACCGCCGACGGCAGCAAGGCATGGCCTTGCGCATCGGGCAGCACTTCAGCCACGCTGCTGCGTACCGCAGCGACCAGCGAATTGGTGGTGCCCAGGTCAATCCCGACCGCCAGCTTGCGCTGGTGCGGCGCGGGCGACTCGCCGGGCTCGGATATCTGCAATAAGGCCATGATTCTGTTCTTCTGGTCAGTAGGCCGCGCCGGACAGGCGCCCGTGACGGGAACGCCCCAGCGCGCCGTTGGCTATCCTGCGGGCTGCACGTGGGCCAGCTCCTGCGCCAGCTTTTCCACGAACATCCATTCCCGCACCTTGCGCCCGGCCGCCGCGTAATCGCGTTCGTCATCCAGAAGGCGCGTCAGCGTGGCGCGCATCTTGGCACGCGCCTCGTCCAGTTCGGCTTGCAACGCGTTCAGAACGCTGGCGTCGTCGCGCCCGTCATCCAGCATCTCGCGCCAGGTCATCTGCTGCATCAGGAAAGCTCCGTCCATGGACGTGTTGCTTTCTGTCTGCAGGTCCACGCCCGCCTGCTCGCACAGGTAGCGGGCCCGCAACAGCGGATCCTTCAATTCGCGATAGGCCTCGTTGGCACGGGCCGCCCACTGCATCGCCACGCGGCGTTCAGCGGGGCTGGCCGTGGCAAAGCGGTCGGGGTGCACCTTCGCGGCGACGGCGCGCCAGGCGTGCTCAAGCGCCTGGCCGTCCAGGTCGAATCGTGCCGGCAAGCCAAACAGGCTGAAGTGATCGTCACCAGCCAAGACTTACACCGTGAACGACTCGCCGCAGCCGCAGGTCGCCTTCTCGTTGGGGTTGCGGAACTTGAAGCCTTCGTTCAGGCCCTCGCGGGCGTAGTCCAGCTCCGTGCCATCAAGATACGACAGGCTCTTGGGGTCAATGAAGACCTTCACGCCAAAGCTCTCGAAGACAACATCTTCCGCCTCGACTGCGTCGACATATTCCAACTTGTAGGCCATGCCGGAGCAACCCGTCGTCCTAACGCCGAGCCGCAAGCCGATACCCTTTCCGCGCTTCTGCAAGTAGCGGCCGATGTGGGTGGCAGCCTGTTGGGTCAGGGTAACGGACATGATCAGCCCGCCACAGCTTCGGCGGTGACCGAATGCTTTTCTTTGTAGTTCTGCACCGCGGCCTTGATCGCATCTTCGGCCAGGATGGAACAGTGCACCTTCACCGGCGGCAGGGCCAGTTCTTCGGCGATCTGCGTGTTGCGGATGTTCATGGCTTGATCCAGCGTCTTGCCCTTGACCCATTCGGTCACGAGCGAGCTGGAGGCGATCGCCGAACCACAGCCGTAGGTCTTGAAGCGCGCGTCTTCGATCACGCCAGCTTCGTTCACCTTGATCTGCAGCTTCATGACGTCGCCACAGGCCGGCGCGCCGACCATGCCGGTGCCCACCGAGTCGTCCGACTTGTCGAACGAACCGACGTTGCGGGGGTTTTCGTAGTGATCCAGAACTTTGGTGCTGTAAGACATGTTAATTCTCCACGTATATCAAGGCGCGGGCGCTTAGTGCGCGGCCCACTGCACGGTGTTCAAGTCGATGCCTTCCTTGGCCATTTCCCAAAGCGGCGACATATCGCGCAGCTTGCCGACCCGGCTCTTGATCAGTTCGACCGCAAAGTCCACTTCCTTCTCGGTCGTGAAACGACCCAGCGTGAAGCGGATCGAGCTGTGCGCCAATTCATCGTTGCGGCCCAGGGCGCGCAGCACGTACGAAGGCTCCAGGCTGGCCGAGGTGCACGCCGAACCGCTGGAAACCGCAAGCTCCTTGATCGCCATGATCAGGGACTCGCCTTCGACGTAATTGAAGCTCACGTTCAGGTTGTGCGGCACGCGTTGGTCCATGTCGCCGTTCAGGTAGACCTCTTCGATTTCCGACAGGCCGTTCCACAAGCGATCGCGCAGCATGCGGATGCGCTCGTTCTCGGTGCCCATTTCTTCGCGCGCGAGGCGAAAGGCTTCGCCCATGCCGACGATCTGATGCGTGGCCAGCGTGCCCGAGCGGAAACCGCGCTCATGACCGCCGCCGTGCATCTGCGCTTCGATACGGATACGCGGCTTGCGGCGCACGTACAGCGCTCCGATACCCTTGGGGCCGTAGGTCTTGTGCGCCGAGAACGACATCAGGTCGACCTTCAGTTTTTGCAGATCGATTTCCACCTTGCCAGTCGCCTGAGCAGCGTCGACGTGGAAAATGATGCCCTTTTCGCGGCAGATCTCGCCCAGCGCTTCCACGTCTTGGATCACGCCGATTTCGTTGTTCACCATCATCACGGACACCAGCACGGTGTCGGGACGCAGCGCAGCCTTGAAGACATCCAGGTCAATCAGGCCGTTGTCCTTGACGTTCAGGTAGGTGACTTCGAAGCCCTGGCGCTCCAGCTCACGACAGGTGTCCAGAACCGCCTTGTGTTCCGTCTTGACCGTGATGATGTGCTTACCGCGTTCGGCGTAGAAGTTGGCGGCGCCCTTGATGGCGAGGTTGTTGGATTCGGTGGCGCCGGAGGTCCAGACGATTTCGCGCGGGTCAGCATTGACCAGCTTGGCGACTTGTTCGCGGGCGCGTTCGACAGCCTCTTCGGATTCCCAGCCAAATGCATGGCTGCGCGATGCCGGGTTGCCGAAGTTTTCGTACAGCCAGGGCACCATGGCATCGACGACGCGGGGATCGACGGGCGTCGTGGCCGAATAATCCAGATAGATCGGACGGGTGGTCATTTCTACAACTCCTGCTTCTTATACGGTGGCGTTGGCAGCAACAGTGGTGGTCGGGGCGTTGGCGGCCGTAGCGCCTCCCACCCGGTTCACGCGCACTGCGCAGGCCTGCGCTTGATTGGTCGCTTCCTGCAATTGGCGCACACGCTGCTGATCGACGAGATCCTGCAGGGACACCGAATCCAGGTAATCCACCATCTTGCGATTCAACGTGGCCCAGAGTTCATGCGTCATGCACTTGCCCGGCTTGCCGTCGTTGCCGCTCGTACAGTCCCGCTTGCCGCCGCAGCTCGTAGCGTCCAGCGGTTCGTCGACGGCGAAGATGATGTCTGCAACAGTCACGTTGCGCGCCAGACGCGCAAGCGAATAACCGCCGCCCGGGCCGCGGACGCTGTCCACGAGCTCGTGACGACGGAGTTTTCCGAAGAGCTGTTCCAGATACGAAAGCGAAATGTTCTGACGCTGGCTGATGGCCGCAAGAGTGACCGGGCCGCTATGCTGCCGCATAGCCAAGTCGATCATGGCAGTCACGGCGAAACGCCCTTTGGTAGTTAGCCGCATGGTGAATTCCCTGTGATTCCGGCAATGGCCGCCGGCGAATCCAGCGGTCAATACCCGAGTAATTGGCTCAAGTATAGCCTATTCCCGACTAATTTGGTATGGCTCCCGGCTACAAAAAACCGCGCATCTGCGCGGTTTTTTACTGCCTTGTGCCTTGAGAGCCGCTCTGCGAGCGGCTCCGCAACCGGCCGATCAGGCAGCCTGGTACTGGGTAGCGCGCTTGCGGACCAGTTCGAGAACGCCCTGACAGGCGTCTTCAAGGTAGTCCAGTACCTTGCCGAAGCCATCTGCGCCGCCGTAGTACGGGTCGGGCACAGTGGCTTCTTCGAATTCATTGGCAAAGCGCATCAGGAGCATCAGCTTGTGCTGATACGCCTTGGGGCATTGCTGCTGCATGGCGGACAGATTGTCCCAGTCCATGGCGAGGATAAGATCGAAGTCACGGAAATCTTCCGCGGTGACCTGACGCGCCTCGCAGTGAGTGATCTCGTAGCCGCGCTTACGTGCCGCAGCCTGCGCCCGGGCATCAGGCGCCTCGCCAATATGAAACGCGTGCGTACCCGCGGAGTCGATGCGCACAACATCGCCCAAACCCGCGTCATTCACCAAATGGCGAAACACGCCCTCTGCGCTCGGCGAGCGACAGATATTGCCCATGCAAACGAAAAGTACCTTGGTCATCATGGAAGCAAGTGTGCGGGAAAACCCGAGATAAGGCAAGCTTTTTTTGCACCTGCGCAATTGACGCAGCGCAAATTAAAGGTCCGCATAACCATAACAAAATCATGGACTTGCAAGCTTGTATTCAGGCAACCCATTAGATCCGGGCGGCGCAAAAATCCGGAACAGTTACACCATGATGGCAGCGCACCACTTTTCACACATTTTCAGCTTTCCGTAAGCGAACGACGACGAATTGAAGCGCCAGATCCACCCCTAAACCGCCCCATCAAGCAGCACGCGTTGCTTGAGCGCATTGAGCGAATCTCGCGCGGCGGCGGCCTGTTCGAATTCGAGGTTGCGGGCATGGTCCATCATTAGTTTCTCCAGGCGCTTGATCTCGCGTGCCAGGGCTTTCTCGTCCTTCAACAATTCGGCAGGCACGGCCGCTTCAAGCGTGTCGTGTTGAGCAGGCGCCACGATGCCGTCGATCAGCTCCCGCACCGCCTTGTGCACGCCGCGCGCGGTGATGCCGTTGTCGACGTTGAACTGCAGCTGTTTCGTGCGACGGCGGGCGGTCTCGTCCATGGCGCGCTTCATCGAATCCGTGATGCGGTCGGCGTAGAGAATCGCGTGACCATTGAGGTTGCGCGCTGCGCGGCCGATGGTCTGGATGAGGCTGCGCTCCGAACGCAGGAAGCCTTCCTTGTCGGCGTCCAGAATGGCCACCAGCGACACTTCCGGAATATCGAGGCCTTCGCGCAACAGGTTGATGCCGACCAGGACGTCGAACGTGCCCAGGCGCAAGTCCCGCAGGATTTCGACGCGCTCGACCGTATCGATGTCCGAATGCAGATAGCGCACCTTTACGCCATGCTCGCTCAGGAAGTCCGTCAGATCTTCGGCCATCCGCTTGGTCAGCGTGGTGACCAGCACGCGGTCGCCTTGCGAAACACGCGTCTTGATCTGGCCCAGCAGATCGTCCACCTGGGTGCGGGCGGGCAGCACTTGCACGATGGGATCAACAAGACCCGTGGGGCGCACCACCTGCTCCACCACGTTGTCCGCGTGTTCCTGCTCGTACGCGGCGGGCGTTGCCGAAACGAATACGCACTGGCGCATCCGGGTTTCGAACTCCTCGAGCTTGAGCGGACGATTGTCCAGCGCCGACGGCAGCCGGAACCCGTACTGGACCAGCGTTTCCTTGCGCGACCGGTCACCCCGATACATGGCGCTGAGCTGCCCGATCGTGACGTGGCTTTCGTCAATGAACATCAGCGCGTCGGACGGCAGGTAGTCGATCAGGGTCGGTGGCGGATCGCCCGGCGCGGCGCCGGACAAATGGCGCGAGTAGTTTTCGATGCCCTTGCAGAACCCCAATTCCTGCAGCATTTCCAAATCGAAGCGGGTGCGCTGCTCGAGACGCTGGGCCTCGACCAGATGGCCGTCATCCACAAAGCGCTTGACGCGTTCGCGCAGCTCTTCCTTGATGGTTTCGATGGCCCGCAATACGGTATCGCGCGGCGTCACGTAATGCGAGCCGGGATAGACAGTGAATCGCGGCAGCTTCTGACGGATGCGGCCCGTCAGCGGGTCGAACAGTTCGAGCGTTTCGATCTCGTCATCGAACAACGTCACACGCAAGGCCAGCTCGGCGCTTTCCGCCGGGAAGATGTCGATGGTCTCGCCGCGCACGCGGAAGACCCCACGCGTGAACTCGGCATCGTTACGCGTGTACTGCATGGCAACCAGGCGAGCCAGAATCTCGCGCCGGGCGATCTGGTCGCCGGCCCGAAGGATAAGCACCATCGCGTGATAGTCGCCGGGGTTGCCGATGCCGTAGATGCACGACACCGTGCCGACAATGATCGTGTCGCGCCGCTCAAGCAGGCTCTTGGTGGCCGACAGCCGCATCTGCTCGATGTGTTCGTTGATGGACGAGTCCTTTTCAATGAACAGATCGCGCGTCGGCACATAAGCCTCGGGCTGGTAGTAATCGTAATAAGAAACGAAATACTCCACCGCGTTCTTCGGGAAGAACTCGCGCATTTCGGCGTACAGCTGCGCGGCCAATGTCTTGTTGGGCGCAAGGACCAGCGCCGGCCGGCCCATGCGCGCGATCACGTTGGCCATGGTGTAGGTTTTGCCTGACCCGGTCACGCCCAGAAGCGTCTGGTACATGAGGCCGTCTTCGACACCCTGAGTCAGCCCTGCGATGGCCGCGGGCTGGTCTCCCGCCGGCGGATAGGGTTGGTAGAGATGAAATGGGCTGTCAGGGAAATCGACGAATCCCGGACCTGCGGCGGGAGCCCCCGCGCTTGGGTCTATTGCGCTCTTAGGCATGCTAGACTGTTCCAGGGTAAACCCCCCATTATCCACAGCACTTCGTACTGCGTCCACCCACCTCATCAGAGTCCCATGAGCACCCTATTCGATTCCGTCGAGCTCGCGCCGCGCGACCCCATTCTTGGCCTGAACGAACAATACAACGCGGATACCCGCCCCGGTAAAGTGAACCTGGGTGTGGGCGTGTATTACGATGATCAGGGACGGATCCCGCTCCTGGGCGCAGTGCGCAAGGCTGAAACCGCCCGCATCGAAGCCGCCGCCGCTCGCGGCTATCTGCCGATCGAAGGCATCGCCGGCTACAACGCCGGTGCGCAGGCGTTGCTGCTGGGTAAAGATTCCGCGCTGGCCGCCGCTGGCCGCGTGCTGACCACGCAAGCTCTGGGCGGCACGGGCGCCCTGAAGATCGGGGCCGATTTCCTGCGCCAATTGCTGCCGGGCTCCAAGGTCCTGATCAGCGATCCCAGTTGGGAAAACCACCGCGCCCTGTTTGAGCGCGCCGGATTTGAAGTCGGCACCTATGCCTATTACGACGCCACCACCCGCGGCCTGAACTTCGAAGCCATGCTGGCCGATCTGAAGGCCGCGCCCGCCAAGACCGTCGTCGTGCTCCACGCTTGCTGCCACAACCCCACGGGCGCGGATCCCACCCCCGACCAGTGGAAGCAGATCGCCGCTATCGTGAAGGAAAACAATCTGGTCCCGTTCCTGGACATCGCCTACCAAGGGTTTGGCGACGGCCTGACGGAAGACGCCTCGGTCGTGCGCCTGTTCGCCGACCTGGACATGACCATGTTCATCAGCTCGTCGTTCTCGAAGTCGTTCTCGCTGTACGGCGAACGCGTGGGCGCGCTGACTGTCGTGGCCGGCAGCAAGGACGAAGCCACGCGCGTGCTGAGCCAGCTCAAGCGCGTCATTCGCACCAACTACTCCAACCCTCCCACGCACGGCGGCACGGTCGTCTCCACGGTGCTGAACACGCCCGAGCTGTTCGCCCTTTGGGAAGAAGAACTGGCCGGCATGCGTGATCGCATCCGCCTGATGCGTGCGCAATTGGTCGACAAGATCAAGGAGCACGGCGGCAAGCAGGACTTCAGCTTCGTGCTCAAGCAGCGCGGCATGTTCTCGTATTCGGGCCTCTCCGCCGCTCAGGTGGACCGCCTGCGCGAAGAACACGGCGTCTACGCCGTGTCCAGCGGCCGCATTTGCGTGGCCGCTCTCAACAGCGGCAACATCGACAAGGTGGCAGCCGGCATCGCTGCCGTGCTGTAAATCGTCAGGCGGCAAAGGCCGTCTTCCGCCGAAAACGGGACCTGCGGGTCCCGTTTTTGCTGGCCTCTCAGCTAGCCTCGGGACTGGCTTGCTTTTTTGGGCTGCGTCCCCCAGAATGGCGCTGTATATATGTACAGTCCGCTCGTACCGGATCATCGCCATGGCCAGCAAACTCACGGATCGCCAACAACAAATCCTGGACCTCATCAGGCAAACCGTCACGCGCACCGGCTTTCCGCCGACGCGTGCCGAGATCGCCCAGGCCCTGGGTTTCCGCTCTCCCAACGCCGCCGAAGATCACCTCAAGGCGTTGGCCCGCAAGGGCGCTATCGAACTCACGGCCGGCGCATCGCGTGGCATCCGCCTGAAGGACGCCGCCAACGCACCCGTCCAGTCGTCGCTTCCCATCCCCGCCCTCGCCCAGCTTCTGTTGCCGCTGGTCGGCCGTGTTGCGGCAGGCAGCCCCATTCTTGCGGCCGAGCACGTCGAGCGTGAAGTCGGTGTAGATCCCAGCCTCTTTGCCCAGGCGCCCGACTATCTGCTCAAGGTGCGCGGCATGAGCATGCGCGACGCAGGCATCCTCGAAGGCGACCTGCTGGCCGTCAAGAAGGCATCGGAAGCCCGCAATGGCCAGATTGTGGTGGCTCGCATTGGGGACGATGTCACGGTCAAGCGCCTGCAACGCCAGAACGGCCATATCGAGCTCCTGCCCGAGAACCCGGACTTCGAGACCATCGTGGTCAAGGCCGATCAGGAATTCGCGCTGGAAGGTATTGCGGTGGGTCTTATTCGCACCCAGGCGCTGCACTAGGCGAGACTAAGCCCGGCCGCGTTGCCAAAACCAGCGCGGGCGGCGTGCCCTGGTGTGCCAAGCCCTCCGCGGCCGTAAGCCAGACCCAAAAAGAAAACCCCGCTCAAGTGAGCGGGGTTTTTTGCTTTGGAGTGTCCGATGACTTAAGACGCCCTTGGGCTTCGGACGCCCTCTTCCGAGAGCGCCCTGGCGTTCAAGACGCCATCAGTGCTTCATGACCGGGTCGGTCGAGCCGGGTTCAGCCGGCTTGGCAACCAGGGCCTCCTTGACGGCTTCTTCCTCGGCCAACGGCTCCGGCAGACGCTCCAAGGCCAGTTCCAGCACCTTGTCGATCCAACGCACCGGCACGATTTCAAGGTGGTTCTTGACGTTGTCCGGGATCTCCGCCAAATCCTTGACGTTTTCTTCCGGGATCAGAACCGTCTTGATACCGCCACGATGGGCCGCGAGCAGCTTTTCCTTCAGGCCACCAATCGGCAGCACCTCACCGCGCAGCGTGATCTCGCCCGTCATGGCGACGTCGGCGCGCACCGGGATGCGCGACAGAGCCGACACCATGGCCGTGGTGATCGCGATACCCGCGGACGGACCGTCCTTGGGCGTCGCGCCTTCCGGCACGTGTACGTGCATGTCGTGCTTCTCGAAGACGCTGTCGGCAAAGCCCAGGCGACGAGCCCGCGAACGCACAACGGTGCGCGCTGCCTCGACCGATTCCTTCATCACATCGCCAAGCGAACCCGTGCGCTGGATGACGCCCTTGCCGGGCATGTCCGCGACTTCGATCGTCAGCAGGTCGCCGCCGACTTCCGTCCACGCCAGGCCGGTCACCTGACCGATCTGGTTTTCCTTCTCGGCCATGCCAAAAGCGTAGCGGCGCACACCGAGGTAATCGCTGAGGTTGTCGGCCGTGACGTTGACCGCCTTGACCTCGAGCGTTTTGCCCTCGGCCTTGGCGCGATCGCTTTGGGTCAGCAACTGCTTGATGACCTTGCGGCAGATCTTGCCCACTTCGCGTTCGAGCGCACGGACACCGGCTTCGCGGGTGTAGTAGCGCACGATGTCGCGCAGCGCGCTGTCGTCGACCGTCAGCTCGGTATCCTTTACGCCGTTGTTCTTCATCAGCTTGGGCAGCAGATGGTCGCGGGCGATGTGGATCTTTTCTTCCTCGGTGTAACCCGACAGCCGGATCACTTCCATACGGTCCAGCAGGGCCGGCGGAATGTTCAGCGTGTTGCTGGTGGCCACGAACATGACGTCAGACAGATCGAAGTCGACCTCGATGTAGTGGTCCTGGAACGTGTGGTTCTGTTCCGGGTCCAGCACTTCGAGCAGGGCCGACGAGGGATCGCCGCGGAAATCCATGCCCAGCTTGTCGATTTCATCCAGCAGGAACAGCGGATTGCGCACGCCAACCTTCGACATGTTCTGCACGATCTTGCCGGGCATCGAGCCGATGTACGTACGACGGTGGCCGCGGATCTCGGCTTCGTCGCGCACGCCGCCCAGGGCCATGCGCACGAACTTGCGGTTCGTGGCCTTGGCGATCGACTGGCCGAGCGAGGTCTTGCCGACGCCCGGTGGGCCGACCAGGCACAGGATCGGCGCCTTCACCTTGTCCACGCGCTGTTGCACGGCAAGATACTCGAGGATCCGTTCCTTGACCTTTTCGAGACCGTAGTGGTCGTTGTCCAGCACCGTCTCGGCGTTGCTGATCGAGTTGTTGATCTTGCTCTTCTTTCTCCAGGGGAGATTGATGAGCGTATCAATGTAGTTGCGCACCACGGTGGCTTCTGCCGACATGGGCGACATGAGCTTGAGCTTCTTGAGCTCGGCATCGGCCTTCTTGCGCGCCTCTTTGGGCATGTGGGCAGCGATGATCTTCTTTTCAAGCTCTTCGATGTCCGCGCCCTCTTCGCCTTCGCCCAACTCCTTCTGAATGGCCTTGACCTGCTCATTCAGATAGTAGTCGCGCTGGCTCTTTTCCATCTGCTTCTTCACGCGGCCGCGAATCCGCTTCTCGACCTGGAGGATGTCGATTTCGGTTTCGAGTTGCGTGAGCAGACCTTCGAGGCGTTCGGAGGTGCCGGTGATCTCGAGCATCTTCTGCTTCTGCTCGAGCTTCAGGGGCAGATGCGCGGCGATCGTGTCGGCCAGGCGGCCTGCATCGTCAATGCCAGCCAGCGAGGTCAAGATCTCCGGGGGAATCTTCTTGTTGAGCTTTACGTACTGCTCGAACTGCGCAACGATGGCGCGGCGCAAGGCTTCAGTTTCGGAGCCCTGCATGGCGTCCGGTTCGATGGGCGATACCTGGCAGGTGAAGTGCGAATCGGCGTCTTCAATGGTGTTGATGCGCGCGCGCTGCGTGCCCTCGACCAGCACCTTCACGGTGCCGTCGGGCAGCTTGAGCATTTGCAGGATGCCGGCGACGCAGCCGATTTCGTAAACGTCTTCAGGCGTGGGGTCATCTTTGCCGGCGGACTTTTGAGCCACCAGCATGATGCTTTTGCCCGCTTCCATCGCGACCTCGAGCGCGCGGATGGAGCGCGGACGGCCGACGAACAGCGGGATGACCATGTGCGGGAACACGACGACGTCGCGCAGCGGCAGCAGGGGAAGGTCGATCGGGTCGGAAGGCAGGGTCTGGCTGGCAGACATATGGGGTTCCTCGGTATGACTCGGCGTATGGGGACGGGACACCCGGGTAATACCCGAGCAAACTCGTCAATTACGTCTGTTATGGGAACAATAGCCGAAAATTCAAGATCTCGGCCGCCTGGATCACCAAAAGGCCCAAAAAGGCCCTGGAACCGCCTTCAGTATGCGGAAATGGCGGGCGGCTGAAAAGCGCGATTGGGGGTGTAGAAGCGCCCTAGGCAAAAAAACCCGTTACGGGAACGGGTTTTTTTGAAATATCAGGCGGCGGCGTCGCGGACTTCTCCGCGCTCTGGCTTCTCTGGCGCGGCGTTTTCATCCGCGTAGATCAGCAAGGGCTTGCCCTCGCCTTCGATGGCGTTTTCGTCGAGCACCACACGCTTGACGTTGCCCTGAGAAGGCAGGTCGTACATGGTGTCGAGCAGCGCCTGTTCGATGATGGAACGCAGGCCGCGAGCGCCTGTCTTGCGGCGCAGCGCCTTGCGGGCGATAGCCTTGAGGGCGGCAGGCCGCACATCGAGCTCGGCGCCTTCCATGGCGAACAGCTTCTGGAATTGCTTGAGCAAGGCGTTCTTGGGCTCAGTCAGAATCTGGACCAGCGCGGCTTCGTCCAGCTCGTCCAGCGTGGCGACCACGGGCAGACGGCCGACCAGTTCGGGGATGAGGCCGAATTTGATCAGATCTTCGGGCTCGACTTCGGAGAACAGCTCACCGACGCCGCGCTCGGACTTGGCGCGCACCGACGCCGAGAAGCCGATACCGGACTTTTCAGTTCGGTCGCGGATAACCTTTTCCAGTCCGTCGAAAGCGCCGCCCACGATGAACAGGATGTTGGTCGTATCAACCTGCACGAAATCCTGGTTGGGGTGCTTGCGGCCGCCTTGCGGCGGCACCGACGCCACCGTGCCTTCGATCAGCTTCAGCAAGGCCTGTTGCACGCCCTCACCCGACACGTCGCGGGTGATGGACGGGTTGTCGGACTTGCGCGAGATCTTGTCGATCTCGTCGATGTAGATGATGGCGCGCTGGGCCTTCTCGACTTCATAGTTGCAGTTCTGCAGCAACTTTTGAATGATGTTTTCGACGTCTTCACCCACGTAACCAGCTTCGGTCAGCGTGGTGGCGTCAGCCATGACGAAGGGCACGTTCAACATGCGAGCCAGCGTCTGGGCCAGGAGCGTCTTGCCGGAGCCGGTGGGCCCGATCAGCATGATGTTGCTCTTGGAGAGCTCGACTTCGTCGCCCTTGATTTCGCCGTGGCGAATGCGCTTGTAGTGGTTGTAGACGGCCACGGCCAGCATGCGCTTGGGCGACGTTTGCCCAATGACGTACTGATCGAGGAAGGTCTTGATTTCAGCCGGAGTGGGCAGCTCGGAACGAATCGCCGCGCGCGCGGTGGCTTGCGCCTCTTCGCGGATGATGTCGTTGCACAGATCTATGCATTCATCGCAGATGAATACCGACGGACCCGCGATCAGCTTGCGGACTTCGTGCTGGCTTTTATTGCAAAACGAGCAATGCAGCACCTTAGCGTCTGCCGATCCCTTTTTTTCAGGCATATTTCTTTCGTATCTCAGGTAAAGATGCGCCAGGCCGGACAAATGGCCTAGCGCATGCGCTTACTCAAACATGATGGCAGCGGGTCTGGTTCAACCGGGAAGTCAGCCTTCGGACCGGGAGGCCATGACCTTGTCCACCAGTCCATACGATACCGCATCTTCGGCCGACATGAAGTTGTCACGTTCCGTATCCAGCTCGATGCGCTCCATGCTCTGTCCGGTGTTGTTGGACAGGATACGGTTGAGGCGCTCGCGCAGGTCCAGGATTTCGCGGGCCTGAATCTGGATGTCGGACGCCTGACCCTGGGCGCCGCCCGAGGGCTGGTGAATCATGATGCGCGAGTTGGGCAGGGTGAAACGCTTGCCCTTCTTGCCGGCCGCCAAGAGGAACGCGCCCATGCTGGCCGCGAGGCCAGTGCACAGAGTGGACACGTCCGGCTTGACGAACTGCATGGTGTCGAAAATGGCCATTCCCGCGTACACCGACCCGCCGGGCGAGTTGATGTACAGGGAAATGTCCTTGTCAGGATTCTCCGATTCCAGGAACAGCAACTGGGCCACGACCAGGTTGGCCGTGGCGTCGTTCACCGGCCCCACCAGGAAAATGAGCCGTTCGCGGAGCAGACGCGAATAGATGTCGTAGGCGCGTTCGCCGCGCCCCGACTGCTCGATCACCATGGGAATGTAGCCCAGGCCGGTGGGGGTCACCGAAGACCCGCCATTCATTGCCGCATAGAAATCGGTGAATCTCTGCATAGTGTTACGCCATCCCCATCAACTGATCGAAAGCCACCTTTTCGTCGGTGACCTTGGCCTTTTCCAGAACGTGCGCGACGACGTTGTCTTCGAGCACGATAGCCTCGATTTCAGCACGACGCTGGCGGTCTGCCAGGTAATAGCTGACAACCTGGGCGGGTTGTTCGTAGTTCTGGGCGAATTCTTCGATGCGAGCGCGGACCTGTTCCGGCTTGGCTTGGAGCTGGGCTTGCTTGACCAGTTCGGACACCAGCAGGCCGAGGCGGACGCGGCGCTCGGATTCGGTCGAGAAAGCCTCGGCCGGGATCGGCACGGATTCGGCATTGGGCACGCCGCGCTGCTTCAGCTCTTCGCGGGCAGCGGCGATACGGCCTTGCACGTCGTTGTCGATGAGGGCCTTCGGCACGTCGAACTTGCCGGCTTCGACCAGGGCGTCCATGACGCTGGCCTTGGTGCGGCCTTGCGAACGAACCTTGACTTCGCGCTCGATGTTGCTGCGGATGTCGGCCTTGAGCTTTTCGACGTCGCCTTCGGCTTGGCCGAGCGACTTGGCGAATTCGCCGTTCAGTTCGGGCAGGACGCCTTCAGCCACTTCCTTGATGGTGATGGTGAATTCAGCGGTCTTGCCGGCGACTTCGACGCCTTGGTAGTCATCCGGGAACTTGAGCTGGAAAACCTTGGTTTCGCCAGCCTTCAGGCCACGCGCCGCTTCTTCGAATTCCGGCAGCATGCGGCCTTGGCCGAGCACGAACGGGAAATCTTCAGCCTTGCCGCCTTCGAACGGCACGCCGTCGATGGTGCCGGCGAAGTCGAGGGTGACACGGTCGCCGTCGGCGCTGGCGCGGCCTTCACGGGCTTCGAACGTGGCGCGTTGCTTGCGCAGCACATCCAGCGTCTGCTGGACTTCGGCGTCGGTGACGGCGGTTTCGTAGCGGGTGACGGCCAGGTCGGACAAGTCCGGCACGGCGACTTCGGGGTAGACCTCGAACGTGGCGGTGAACGCCAGCGTGTCGTCGGAAACGCCTTCCGTCTTGGGCTCGAGGTTCGGGGCGCCGGCGACGCGCAGCTTGGCGCCGTCGATGGCTTGTTCAAAGGCACGGCCAACTTGGCTATTGATCACGTCGTAGCGGATGCTGGGACCATGGCTGCGCTCGAGCATGGCGAGCGGCGCCTTGCCCGGACGGAAGCCGGGGACCTTGGCGGTCCGAGCCACGCGCTTCAATTGCGCCTGGACTTCCTTTTCGACGTCGGCCACCGAGACGGCCAGATCAACACGGCGCTCCAGGCCGGAGAGGGTTTCAACCACAGGCTGCATTAAAAGACCTATTTTCCGAGAGATGAGATTACGGGCGGATAAACGCGGCATTTTACCGGAAACTTCCGGAACCCTGACGCAAAGGGGCGCGAGCCCCGGATTTGCCCGGATGCTCGCGCCCCGTTTATCGCCCAAAAGGCGAGGATCGACGCCTGGCTAAGACTTTACTTGGCCTTGGCGATGCGGTCTTCGATGTGCTGTGCACGTTTGGCCGAGGACGGGTGGGAGCTCATCATATCGCTCTTGCCGCCATCAAGCTCGGCCAGCTTCTGGAACGCGGTCACGAGGCCACGCGTATTCTGTTTCTTCGACTGCAGCAGGTCGAACGAATAATCGTCCGCCGCGCTCTCCTGGGATTGCGAGAACTGCGCATTGATGAACTTCTCGGTCAGGTCGCCCAATTGCGAGGAGCTCAGTTGGGAAACGGTCGCGCCGCCCGCCGCGCCAGCCGCATCACGCGCAGCGGACACCGTGTAGGCAGTCTGCATTGCCTTCTTCGTGTGGCCCAGCGCCACGTGACCGATTTCGTGGCCGACCACGCCCATCACTTCGTCGTCGGTCATCATGTCCATGAGGCCGCTATACACGCGGATGCAGCCATTGGCCATTGCCCAGGCGTTCACATCCTTGGTGACATAGACCTTGTAGCTGGCTTTCTGGCCATTGACCGTGCTGCCCAGCGACTTGGCGATCTTCTGCAGACGGGCGTCGTACTTGCTGCCCGGCGCGGCGATCTTTTCCTGCGAATCGCTCTGCGCGCACGCCTTGTCCGACAGGGTCTTGATCTCGGCATCGCTTAGCGTGGCCGCCTGAACGACCTTGGCGCCAGCGCCGACGAGCCCACCGATATCCAACGCATGTGCGGCCGAGTAAGGGGCGAGCGCGACGGTCAACGCGGCGACGGTGTAGCGGATCTTCATGGGAACAAACTCCTATTGACTTGTTCTATGCAAACGAGGCGGCAATTCTATATACGCCCATAGCTTTCGAAGCATTCCGGCACAGAGTTTCGCAAATGCGATTTTCGCTTACCAAAAAGCCGAGCAATTCGAAGGCTGCCATGCTAAGCATCGCAAGGCCTTTTGAAGCCTGCCAAAAGAGATGTCAGCGGTCCCATGGCGTTGATAGAATTGCCGCCGCGCTTTTTTTCGCAAACCCCAACGGCTCGCACCCAACATGATCCCGAACCCCCCTCCCCGCCTAGGCCTGCTTCCCAGTCTCATCTTCAGTTCGCGCTGGCTGCAGCTTCCGCTATACCTTGGCCTGATCGTCGCGCAGGGCGTCTATGTGATGTTGTTCCTCAAGGAACTCTGGCATCTGGTCACCCACGCGACCAGCTTCGGCGAGATGGAAATCATGCTGATCGTGCTCGGGCTGATCGACGTCGTCATGATCTCCAACCTGCTGGTGATGGTCATTGTGGGCGGCTACGAGACATTCGTGTCGCGCCTGCGCCTGCAGAACCATCCCGATCAGCCGGAGTGGCTTAGCCACGTAAATGCCAGCGTGTTGAAGGTGAAGCTTGCGATGGCCATCATCGGCATCTCGTCGATCCACCTGCTTCGCACCTTCATCGAAGCCGGCACGATCGGCACGCCGAACGCGCGCTTCACCGAAGCCGGCGTGATGTGGCAGACCATCATCCACGCCATCTTCATCCTGTCGGCGCTGGGGATCGCCCTGGTCGACAAGCTTTCGACCAGCAGCACCGCCAAGCATTGAGGCAAGCCAGGACAAAAAAAGCCCCCACGCGCAAACGTGGGGGCTTTTTTATGGATAGAACGCCGGGCGAGCCCGGAACGCTACCCGAAAGGTGTCAGGCCGCGACCTTGATGTTCTTGGCGCTGGGACCCTTGGGGCCGGTTCCAACGTCGAAAGTGACCCGCTGGTTTTCTTGCAGCGACTTATAGCCTTCGCTACGGATTTCGGAGTAGTGAGCGAAAAGATCCTTGCTGCCGTCGTCGGGCATGATGAAGCCATAACCCTTTTCGGCGTTGAACCACTTGACGATGCCGGTTGCCATGGGATGTCCTTGACCTAAAAAGCGATTGCTCGCGGGACGCCAGATCTTCAAGGATGGGAGAGGATAGCAACCGCGGCACCACTGACGGCGACCAAGGAGAACGCAGACCGCGTCGCTTGAGAATCTCGCTGAAACCAGTTTATTGGTGAACCCGGAAAAACGTCAAATGTCTGAAAGGGCTGGATTGGTGCCCGAAAAAGCCGGCTACACCCGCTAAAGAGCGCAAGCCAGAGGCGCGCATACGCTCAACATTTTCAACTTGCCACGTACCGATACACGTGGACACTGCACCGCCTGGAGCCTGTCCAGGCCGCCGCGCCCTACCCTGCAAACCCGCCCGATTCCAGAAACTCGCGTTCAGCCTGGGTCGTCTGGCGCCCCAACGCCGCGTTCCGGTGCGGGAAGCGCCCAAAACGCTTGATGATGTCGCGATGCATGATGGCCCATCGCACGGATTCCGCGCCCAGCGGTTCCATCAGCGCGACAGCCCGATTCTGCGCCGCCAGGTTCTCGGCATGTTCGAACGGCATGTAGAAGAACTGACGCAGGGAGGCATCGACGGCGAGGTCATGGCCTGCAGCGATGGCGCGCTCGGCAAAATGCAGCGCCAGCGCGTCGGTGGCGAACATGTGTCCGGTATCGCGATAGGCATTGCGGGGGAACTGGTCCAACAGGATCATCAGCGCGAGCGCGCCCGCGGGTTCGTCCAACCAGGCATCGAGTCGGCGTGCCGCAGCCGCCATGTGCGCATCTTCGAAGCGTGCGCGAAAGGCGACATCAAATTCCGCACTCTTCCTGAACCATTGCGCGGGTCCGGCGTCCAGCCAGAATGCGACCACATCGGCGGGTTGCGGGGCGGACGGCTTGGGAGGTGTCGTGGTCATGGCGGCGATGGGCTCTTGGGATTGAAAGCGCTGCCGCCGCAGAAACGTTGGCCGCGCCAAAGAAAATCGGCCGCCAAGCATAACGCGCAGAAAACAAAAAAGGCCCCGCTAGGGGGCCTTCTTGAGAAAACTCAGATCCTTACAGGACTTGAATCTTCGTGGCTTGCGGGCCCTTGGGGCCATTGGCCGTCACAAAGCTGACGCGCTGGTTCTCTTCCAGAGACTTGAAGCCCGAGCCCTGAATTTCGGAGAAGTGAGCGAAGAGGTCCTTGCCGCCCGCTTCCGGGGTGATGAAGCCATAACCCTTTTCCGAATTGAACCACTTAACGACGCCGGTTTCCATACTGTATTTCCTAGAGATAATGGGCAAATGCCCGGAGGTCACGAATCAATCAAGGAGGGGACAGTAGAACAATAACGCTGAGCCGGAAAAGGCACGGCACTGATCGAAAATCGCAACGCTTGTGATCGTGTGCCGACACTATCGTTATGTTCCCCTCACAAGTCAACATAATCCTAAAAAATACGTGCCAATAATGCAACAAAGAGAAACTGCGCAGTTATTTCGCACGTTTTTAAAGGCAAAACGGGTCCCTGCATTGGTGTTAACACCAATACATCATAAAAAAACAAACAAGGCTTATATAAATGCCATCTAAAGTCAGCGCGACCTGCAATACGCCGTTTGGATGACACTATGGTTTGCCGTCAGGCTTACTCGTCGATAGGTAAACCCAACAAGTCGAGCGCCGCGCCAAAAGCATCGGGACCCGAGCAAAGGAAAACCGCCACGTCGCCGGGATTCATATTTTCCAGCACTTGGTCGATCTGTTCTTGCGCATTATCAACATTGTCGACATTGGCGGCGTGTATGTCCGCTCCTGCATCGACTTTTTCGCGCGGCACGATGTCAGCAATCGCATTGAGATCGTCTACGCCCATCACGACATAGACGCTGATGCTTTCGCCATCCAGCGTGGTGTGCAGCTCGACGCCGCCCGCTACGTCGGCAACGTGCCGACTGAGTATTTCCATTTCCATATTCCTTGATTTGCAGGCTGAGCCCGCCAGGGCGCCGCACCATGCAGGTGCTCACGCACGCCCAGGCGCGACTATAACAGTCTTAGGCTAACGTTTCTTGGTCAGGGGACCAAGCGACTGCCGGGCGGCCCCGGAAGTTGCCGCCACGCTACGGCAGCGCACTCCGGCTTCCGCCAGCACGCGGGCCAGCGGCTTCTGCGCGGCCAGGAACGTGGTCTTCTCGTCGCCTGCCAGCTTGCACAGGAAAAGCTGGGCCTGAAGCTGGGTACGGCGGGCCTTTCGGTTGTCAGCCTCTTTGGCGAGCCATTCGCCCACCCAGGCGGCGGCGGCCTCGGCATCGCCCTGCTGCTTGACGTGGCCGAGCAGGTCGTAGACGGCGACGCCGTCGATGCGCTCATCCTCGCCGCGCGAGAGGAACAGCTTGGCGGATTGGCCCGTGTAGCCGGGGACGACCGCCAGGCAATCCCGTTCTGCGGGTTTTTTCATGGTGTTTTCGAATGTGGTTTAGCAAGAACCCCGGACTGTAACGCAGGCGCGCGCGCAGTCCTATTGCTGAAGCCGAAGTCTGCTATCGTCGACCTGTTCTTTTACCCCTACATGGTGGACATCATGCAACGCGATTTCGACTTGGTCGTCACGATTCTGGGCGCCCTGCGCGACGCCTCCGGCCCCAACCTGAGCACGCACGACATCAAGAATGCCGCGCTGCCGCACCCCGAAGAGCAAGGCCTGCAGGTCATCGCGCATCACCTGGACCTGCTGGAAGATGCCGGTCTGGTCAAGCAGGTCAGCGAGACTGCGGCGAACGCGGGTGCGACGCGCTGGCGCATTACCTGGAAGGGGTATGACGCCCTCGAGCAGGATGAGGACGACGAAGATGAGGACGAGGACTTCGACGCGGAAGAATGAGAGACCCGTCCGCCCGATCAGCGCCTCATTGGCGCAATGATTGAGCCATTTGCCGGTGTTGTCGTTGCTGCCGGATGCGCCGCGTCAGCAGCGCCGCAGCGGCGCCGATCACCAGACTGAACATGAAGGCGGCGATCGACAGCATCGCCGCCAGTTCGTCAAACCCACCCTGGCGCGCCAGCAACAGCACCACTGCGAAGATCGTCGCCGCCAACGCCAGCAGGCCGATCACCAAGTGCTTGACGGACTGCAGCCGGCCGCACAAGGCGCCGCCGGCAAGCGCGGCGGCCACCATGGCAGCCATGGACCAGAACAGATACTCGTAGTGCATGTGGACGGTCTCCGCCAAGGGCAATGAGGCGCACGCATTATAGGCGTCGCCTGCTTTGCGGCCCCTCGCGTCTGGCCTCGCCCCGCTGAACGCGGACAGCGGTCAGCCCACCGCCACCACGCTGATTTCCACCATCGCGCCGTAATGCAGTTCCCGCGTGGGCACGATGGCGCGCGCGGGGCGGTGGCTGCCAAAGCAGGCTTCATACACCGCGTTGACCTCATCCCACAGACTGACGTCCGGGATGTATACGGTGACGTTGACCACCGACGATAACGACGAGCCTGCAGCCTCGAGAATGGCCAGCACGCTGCGCAGCGCTTCCCTTGTCTGGCCAGCCGCGTCCGCCGCCAGCACGGGGCGCACGCCGGGCGCGGACGGGGGCAAAAAGCCCAGTTGTCCGGAGACGAAGACGAAGCCGTTTGCGCGAACCGCCTGGGAGTAATGCCCGGCCGGCGGTGTGGCGTCGGGCGTTTGGATGAAGCCCATGCCGGAGTCCTTGTTGATGCGCGGCTTACCAGCCACGGAAGCGTTCCCAACGTGCCACTACGCCCGGCTCGCCGGGGCGCACGACCTCGTAGGCGTCATGCTGTGCGGACGTCGCGCAGGCGTGATTCGGGACGATGCGCAGCTTGGCGCCGATGGGCAGGTCCGGCAGGACCGCGCCGCTGCCGGGGCGCACCTTGACGATCCCCTGCTCTTGGTTGGTTTCGGCCAGCAGCACGTCCGGATAAACCTTGCCATCGGCATCGCACACCAGGCCGTACAACTGGTCCACCGGCTGCTTGGCCGTGCCGCGATCCCGGGACATGGCCATCCATCCGGCGTCGACCAGGATCCAGCCCTTCTCGGGCTGATGGCCGATGACGGTAGTCAACACCGTCGCGGCGATGTCGTCCACGCTGCACACCCCCAACCCCGCCATGACCAGGTCGAAGAAGACGTACACGCCAGCGCGGACTTCCGTCACACCATCCAGATTGCGCGCAAAGTGCGCAGTGGGCGTGGAACCGACGCTGACTACCGGGCACGGCAGGCCCGCGCTGCGAATCGCCTCTGCGCAGCTCACGGCGGCCCAGCGTTCCTGTTCGGCCATGTCGGCAATGGCCTCGACACTGCGGCAACCATAGGATTCGCCCGCGTGCGTCATGACGCCGCGCAAGCGGGCGCCGTCTTCGTGCAACACGCGCGCGATCGACAGCAGTTGGTCCATGTCCTTGGGCTGCACGCCGGCACGGTGGCCGTCGCAATCGATCTCGATCAGCGCCGGGATGGGGTCGCCGGCGGCCTTGGAACGTGCCGACACCGCCCGCGCGGCCTCGATACTGTCGACCACCACGGTCAGGTCGACGCCGCGCTGACGCAGGGCCAGCACGCGGTTGAGCTTCGACGGCGATACGCCGACCGCATAGAGCAGATCGGTGACGCCGGCCGCGGCGAACTGTTCGGCCTCCTGGAGGGTCGAGACGGCGGCCGGCCCTTGCGGCGTCGCCATCAGACGGCGGGCGACCTCGATCGACTTGGGTGTTTTCAGATGGGGCCGCAGCCGGACGCCGTGGCCGGCCATCAGGGCGTTCAGCCGCTCGATATTGCGCGTCATGCGCGTTTCGTCGAGCAGCAGGCAAGGTGTTTCCAGAGCATCCAGCGGGGACGCGGCGGTTTCCAGGGTCATGGCGGTCTCTTTGCGAAATTGGCGGCGGGCACATCGCGGCCCGCGGAAATCAGCACGCAGTATGGCGCGAATGATGCTTCGCTTGTTTAATACGAACTTAATATTCCATTAAGCCGTAAATGAATGATCGCCACGGACGACCTGCGCTTTTTCCTAAGCCTTTCCACCGCAGGCTCGCTTGCGCAAGCCGCGCGCGCGCTGGACGTGACGCCACCTGCGGTCACTCAGCGCCTGAACGCGCTGGAAAAAAGGCTGGGCGTAAGGCTGGTCAACCGCTCGGCCCGCGGCATTGCGCTTACCGAAGAAGGCCGTCTGCTGGCCGTGCGCGCGGCGCAGATCTGCAGTGACCTGACCTTGCTGGCCGACGAGTTGGCGGGCCGCCGCGACGTCGTGGCGGGACATCTTCGGGTGGTCGCGCCGCTGGGGTTCGGCCAGCGTTACATCGCCGGCCTGGTCGCCGATTTCCGGTCGCGCAGCGAAAACGTGACGGCAAGCCTGACGTTGTCGGACGGCCCTCCCCGACTGGCATCCGACAACTGGGACGTGATGATCCACATCGGAGAGCTGCGCGACTCCACGCTGGTCGCCTATCCGCTGGCGCCCAACCGGCGCATCCTGTGCGCATCGCCCGCCTACCTGGCGCGCCACGGCGCGCCGACGTCGCCAGAAGATCTGCGCAACCATGACTGCATCGCGTTGCGCGAAAACGACGAGGACGTGACGCTGTGGCGATTCAGGCGTGCGCGCGGCGCGGCGGTGGGCGTGCGCATCGCGCCCGTGATGTCGTGCAATGCGGGCGCGACGGCGTTGGAGTGGGCGCGGGCCGGACACGGCATCATCGCGCGGTCCGAATGGGATGTGAGCGCGCACCTGTGCACGGGCGCGCTCGTGCCGTTGCTGGCGGGCTGGAATTTGCCCGACGCGAATGTCGTGGCGCTGGTGAAGTCGCGGCAAGAACTGTCCGCGCGCACGGCGGGATTTCTGGCGTCGCTGCGCGCCGCGTTCGCCATCCCGCCGTGGCGCGAGGCGCCGGCATAGCGGACGCGCAGATCGAAAGCCGCCATCCGCTCTCAGTCGAGCATCGCTTCCGCTTCGATCTCGATCAGCCATTCCGGCAGCGACAGCCCGCTGACGATGATCCACGAAGACGGTGGCGGATCAACCTTGAAGCGGTCGCGCAGCGCCTGCGCCACGACTTCCTGTTCGGTGCTGACCGAATCGCAGATGTAGATGCGCAGCATGATGACTTGCGACAGGTTGCCGCCGGCCGCCGCCAGCACGCGCTCGATATTGTCCAGCGCGGCTTCGGTCTGCACCTGCAACCCCGGGCCGACGGTCTTTTCGTTGGCGTCCACGCCGACCTGGCCGGCTAGCAGCATGCGGCGCTGGCCGGTCACGATGACCGCCTGGCTGAAACCGTACTGCACGGAATTGAATACCGTGTCGGGGTTGACGACGATTCGGGACATGAGCTTCTCCTGTGCAAGCCGGCGCTAGGCGGCCGGCCATTCTAGCAACCGTGCTTGCGTCAGGACACCGCCGCCGCGCCGGATCGACCAAATGCGGTATGGAGGGGCGGCACGGCGTTTGCTACGCTGGCTCATCTGTTCAGCCAGGGTGATGGCCATGAGCGACAAGATTCGAGTCCTGTGCATTCAACCCGCATCTGCATCCGCGCGTTTCGCGTTTCTGTTGATCGCGTTGAAGTGGTCGCTGGGCGCCACGCCCCGGCCGTCGCGGCTGCAGATTGGGCCGCATGACCTGGCGCCTGAAGGTTCGGAGGGTGCGTTCTGGCAATTTGCGCTGCGCCACGCCTTTTCCAGCCAATCCATCCTTGTCACGCGAGGCGATCATTGGGATGTTTCGGCGTCGGTGGACGGCGACGAAGTCCGCGCGTTTGGCCGGACCTTTGCGCTGAGGCAGTGCCTTTTTTGATCCGGGTCTTGGCCCGGCAGATCAGGCCCACGCAACGGGCCCACCGCCGCGCGATGCGCCCCGCGCCTCAAACGTCGGCGGGCGTCTTGCGATGAAAGGCGGCCAGCTCTTGCGCAGTCCACCGCTGGCGCGCCTCGTCCTGACAGCAGGTCCGGTACACCAGAGCGCCCACGTCCAGAAAGCGCTTCACATCGGCTTCCGAAAGCTTGCCCTGCACCTGCATGAGGCAGTCGGCAAGGGTTGAAAGCACGCCGTCCCATCCGTCGAACCTTCCCGGCGACACCGGCAACGTGATCATGCGCGCCATCATTTCACTATGGTCCATGCTGAGTCTCCGCTCTGTCGCGGCGCCGCTCGGTCCGCAACCACCGGGCGCCCCGAATTCATGCAGCAAGTGGCGTTCCCGGCGGGAAGCGGTGTCGGACGCATTCCATGGACTTCGACGCAGAGATGCCTGGGCAGATCAACGGGTCGCCCGCCCCGTTACCGGATCCGGCGCGCGCCCCCGCAGCAGGGATCCCGGATGGGTCTGCAGGTAGTCGGCCAATTCCCGTAACGACCGAGCGGTCCGCGCCAGCTCTTGCAGCAACGCGCTCGTGTTGACTGGCAAGCCCGAATCGGGGCTGAGCAGCCCGCCGACCGCGGCCAGCGACCGGCTTGCCTGGCGCAACGTCGCGGTCGCCTCGGGGGCAAGCTGAGTGTCCAGCCGCTTCATCAGCTTGGACGAGCCCTGGAGCAGGTTGTTGAGTTCTGCGCCCAGCGCTTCAAAGGGAATCCCGTCGAGCTTGGTCAGGATGCTGTTGATCTGCAGTTGCAACTGATCCAGATTGTTAGGCACCGTGGGAATGAAAGGCGCTTCCTCCATCTTGAACGTCACGGGCTCGGCGTCCGGAAATACCGCCATGGCGATATACAACTGTCCCGTTAGCAGGTTGCCGATGCGTAACTGCGCCCGCATTCCCTGGTCGATCATGGCCGCCATCAGCTTGCCGCTGGGATGCGTGTCCGTAGAGCCGGAAAACTCCTTGATCTCCGCAAATGTCTTGGCGCCCAGCCGCTCGGGATAGAGCGTGGCGTCTACCAGCGCGTAGAACTCCTGCGTGCTCCGGTCCAATTCCAGTCCGATGGCGTCGACCTGCCCAACCGACGCGCCAAACGCGTCGATGGGCGCGCCGACGGACAGTCCGCGTACCGATTGATTGAAGCGCATGCGGATGCGCAGCGGCGTACCGTCCGGCTGCGCACGCGCTGCGGGCTCGGAGGGGTAAATGACGAACGCGGCGTCCGACTTGGCTGCGGTGTGCAAACGGGTCTCGACGGAATCGAAAGCGACGCCACCCACGATCACTGACACGAGCGACTGAGACCGCACTTGCAGCCCGCCCGCGTCCACCGAGAAGTCGACACCGCTGGCATTCCAGAAACGCGTGCCTTCGTTGACGAAGGCATCATTGGGCGCATCCACGAACACCTGAATATCGACGCCCTTGCCGGTGGCGTCCAGCCGGTAACTCACCACCTGTCCTACCGCGATGCGCCGGTAATAGACGGGCGATCCGATGTCCAGCGAACCGAGGTCGTGGCCCTTGAGCGTGAAGCGCTTGCCCGGCCTGTCCTGCGTCACCTCGGGCGGGATTTCCAGGCCGACGAATGCGAATTTGTTTGCCTTGCGTGGATCGCTGCCGCCATTGCGGCCGGCGGGATCCAGGCCGATGTAGGCGCCGGACAGCAGCGTGCTCAGGCCCGATACGCCGCTGAGCGTCAGGCGCGGCCGCACCACCCAGAACACAGTGCCTTCTTGCAGGAGCCCCGCCGCGTCCTTGTTGAGCTGCACCGTCGCAATCACGCCGGTCCGGTCCGCGTTGAGCGCCACACGCTGCACCGTACCGACGTTCACTTCCTTGTAGCGGACCTGCGTCTTGCCAGCCTCCAGCCCTTCTGCCGTCTGAAAACTTATCGTGGCCTCGGGTCCCGCGTCCATCCAGACCTTGAGCACGAGCAGCAGGCCGCCCAGCGCCGCGACGATCGGCACCAGCCATATCCAGGAAAATCGCCGGCCCCGGCCGGCGGGCGGCGGCTTTTGAGCGGCTGCAGGCGCAGTCTCGGGCATTGAGGCATCCTTCTTGAGCACGCGTACGGACTCTGGGTGCAATCCCGATAAAGCGTCGCGCCGGGCGGTCCGCCGCGCAACAAGGGTATTCCCGACATCAGGGCCTCCCTGTGGCGCCAATAGCGGGTAGGATAGCCATCCCAATAAACAGGAAAGCTCCGTGAATATCGAAATCCGTGCTGCCGCGCCGTCGGACGCGGCCCAGATCCATGCCTTCATCACCGAACTGGCCGTCTATGAACGGGCTGCGCATGAGGTGATTGCCAGCGCCGAAGACGTCGAGCGCACCTTGTTTGCCGAAGGCTCCCCCGCCCGCGCCTTGATGTGCCTGCTGGAAGGCAAGGCCATCGGCTACGCCGTCTATTTCTACAGCTACTCCACCTGGCTCGGCAAGAACGGCATCTATCTCGAAGATCTGTACGTCACACCCGAACACCGTGGCATCGGCGCGGGCCGCGACCTGTTGCGTCATCTGGCGCGCGAGGCCGTGGCGAACGGCTGCGGACGTCTGGAATGGAGCGTGCTGGACTGGAATCAGCCCGCCATCGACTTCTATCAGTCCATCGGCGCCCTTCCCCAGGACGAATGGGTGCGCTATCGGATGGCAGGCGATGCGTTGGTCAACTTCGCCGAGGGCCGCCGCTAGGGCAGCCGCACCGGTTAAAACTCCGGCAGGTCGAACAGCGTGTGCAAGGTGGAACTGGGTACCGGCACCGACGCAAGGTGTTCGCGCCCGCCGGTGTCCACCAGCACGCGCACCGCGCGCGATGCGACGGTCAGGCCGTCGACGCTGATCGCGGTCTCGACCTCGGCGCCGTCCTTGATGAGTTCAATGACTTCGGAGGCTGCGGCCGTCGTGGGCTCCGAGATCCAACCGGGAACGCCGCGCACGGCCTGCCCCCAGCGCACGTAGGCGATATGGCCGCTTCCGGCCTCTTTGCGCACGGCGACGATCACATACAAAGACATCCAGGCCTCCCTAATGTTTGGCCTGGATCGTATAACAGCTTGGCGGCCGTGTGATGACCGCGCCCGCGTCAGGGTTCGATGTCGATCGGAGCAAAGGACTTCACCAGGTCGTCAAGCTGCTTGAGCTGCGTCAGGAAGGGCTCGAGCTTGTCCAGCGGCAAGGCGCTGGGGCCATCGCACTTTGCGTTTTTGGGATCGGGGTGGGCTTCCAGGAAAAGGCCAGCCAGCCCGACCGCCATGCCGGCGCGCGCCAGGTCCGCCACCTGTTCGCGGCGACCGCCGGATGCCGCGTCCAGCGAGGAACGCTGCTGCAGGGCGTGGGTGACGTCGAAGATCAGCGGGCGGTTGCCGGACACCTTTTTCATGACCCCGAAACCCAGCATGTCGACGACCAGATTGTCGTAGCCAAAGCTGGTGCCGCGATCACAGAGGATCAGTTTGTCGTTGCCGGCTTCGGTGAACTTCTCGACGATGTTCAACATCTGCGCGGGGCTGAGGAACTGCGGCTTCTTGATGTTGACCACGCGCTGCGTCTTGGCCAGGGCGACCACCAGATCGGTCTGGCGCGCCAGAAAGGCCGGCAGCTGCAGGATGTCGGCAACCTCGGCCACGGGCGCGGCCTGCCACGGTTCGTGGACGTCGGTGATGACCGGCACGCCAAATTCCTTTTTCACGGCTTCGAAGATCTTCATGCCTTCTTCGAGGCCGGGACCACGGTACGAATGGATGGACGAGCGGTTGGCCTTGTCGAACGAGGCCTTGAACACGTAGGGAATGCCCAGCTTATTGGTGACGCGCTGGTATTCCTCGCAGGCACGCAGCGCCAGTTCCTTGGATTCCAGCACATTGATGCCGCCGAACAGCACGAAGGGCCGGTCGTTCGCGCAGGCGATCGAGGGGGAAATTACGACTTCTGGGGCGGTCATGATGGGCGATCCTGTAAAGGTGAAGCAGGTGATAGTGCGTAATGTACAACCTGCTTCGTTGCGCCTTTCCCCGACCGGCCCCATTTTCCGTCCGGCAGCAGCCCGGATGTGATCCGCAGTCCGCGGATCGGACTTGTCAGGCGCGCTCGATCGCCGGGTCGCTGACCAGCCGGTAGGCCACCGCGCCGATGATCGCACCCAGGATCGGCGCCAGCCAGAACAGCCACAGCTGCTCCAGCGCCCAGCCGCCCACGAACAGTGCCGGCCCGGTCGAGCGCGCCGGGTTCACCGACGTGTTGGTGACCGGGATGCTGATGAGGTGGATGAGGGTCAGCGCAAAGCCGATGGGAATGGCAGCAAAGCCGGCCGGCGCCCGCCGGCTGGTGGCGCCGAGAATCACGAAGATAAAGCCGGCCGTAAGCACCACTTCGGTCACCAGCGCGGACAGGAGCGTGTACTTGCCTGGTGAATAGGCGCCATAGCCATTGGCGGCGAAATGGCTGGCCTTCAGGTCGAAACCCAGCTTGCCGTTTGCAATGCAGGCCAGGACTGCCGCCGCGGCGATGGCGCCCAGGACCTGAACGACGACGTACGGCAGGATTTCGCGAGCGGGAAAGCGTCCGCCTGCCACCAGCCCCACCGTGACAGCGGGGTTGAAGTGCCCGCCCGATATGTGGCCCACGGCAAAGACCATCGTCAGGACAGTCAAGCCGAACGCCAGCGCAACGCCGGCGAAACCAATGCCCAGTTGCGGAAATCCGGCGGCAAGCACCGCCGCGCCGCAACCGCCCAGCACCAGCCAGAAGGTGCCGAAGAACTCCGCGCCGCAACGTTTAGGTAGTGAATACATGTCCATTCCTCAGTAACGAAAGCGCTAAGGTATCGGCAAGCGCGCGGGGCAATATTCAAGAATCGACAATCTTGACGATTCTTGTATGCCCGACGCGCCGGGCGCACAGGTGCTGGACAAAATAGCCGTAGCGCACGTCGCGTGAAATCGTGCGGATGGGCGATGGCGCCGCCGCATGCGGGCGCAATCGAGGATCGATTTTCGTTGGCGTAAACAATCGGCCGGTGCTATTTTCAGCGACACGCCTTCGCCGGAGGAACACCGTGAAACTGCTGCTCGCCTTCGTTCCCTTCATCACCTTTGCGCTGTTGGAGCACCGGCTCGGCACCCACGCCGCGCTTGTGGCGGCCACGGCCGTTTCCGCCCTGCTGGTAATCCGGGACCGGTTCATTCTTCATGTTTCGCCCAAGACACTGGAATTGGGATCGCTGATCCTCTTTGGGGCGCTGGCCTTCGCCACGCGCTTCGCGGGATTCAGCCCGTCGCTCTTGACCGTACGGCTGCTGGTGGATGCAGGCCTGCTGGCCATCGTGCTGGGTTCGATCTTCGCCGGCCGGCCTTTCACGCTTCAGTACGCGATGGAACGGGTGTCGCCCGACGTGGCCGCCCGACCGGCGTTCCGGCGCACGGCGGAACGGATCGCCTGGGCGTGGGCAGACGCATTCTTGGTGATCGTCCTGGCGGATCTGGCGATGATGTACATGCCGGCTATCACTGCCACCATGGGCACGGTGGTCATCCTGGCGGCGCTTGGCGCGGCGGCCTGGTTTACGGCTTGGTTGCCGAAGGCGGCCAGGCGGTAAATACGCGGCGGGCCTGAGCCGGATTCAGCGCGGCCGGATGCGTTCAGGCCACCGCACTGCCGGCACGCCATTGAGGGCCGGCTTTGCGAACAAATAGCCCTGAAACCGCTCGATCCCCGCGGCTTGCAGCCAGCACCATTCCTCGACCCGCTCCACGCCTTCTGCGACAGGCGTGATGCCCATGGCGCAGCACGCGCGGGCAATGCCGCTGACGATCGCCTGGCGGGGTCCGTCCTGATGAACGTTCTGGATAAGTTGGCGGTCGATCTTCAGCTTGTCGGGCTGAAATTCGGCCAGGAGCGAAAGGCCCGCGTAACCTGCGCCAAAATCGTCGATTGCAACGCCGATGCCCGCGCGGCGCAGGCGTTCGATCGCGTCCCTGAAGGCGCGCGGCCGCTCGATGGCTTCCTGTTCGGTGATCTCGACGATCACATGCTGCGGCAATAGCGCGCACGCGGCCACCTGATCCACCAGACGGTCGACGGCGGACGGGTCTTCGATCAGCGACATCGGCAGCAGATTGACCGACAGCTTCACGTCGGTCAGGCCCAGCCGCCGCGCCAGCTCGAATGCCGAGGCTTTGGATTCCAGATCAACGCGATATCGATCTGCAGGGTCGAGGCTGGCAAACAATTGCTCCGGCGACCCGCCAGCTTGGCTGCGGATCAGAAACTCGAATGATGTGATCTCGCGCCGCAGGGGATTGACGATGGGTTGCAGCGCAAATGGGTACGGGCGCGCAGGCGCCGCCGGGTCTTCCTGCGCCAAAGGGGCATCGATGGCCACCAATTGCCAGTTGGCAGCCTCCTCGCCCTCGACGATAGGGTCCGTGCCGCGTGCATCCGCATACCAGCCAAGGATCTTCACCACCCGGTCGTCACTGCCCGCCCACCGCGGCGGCTGTTTCATCTTCGCCAGAATCCGCGAGGAAACCTGCTGCGGGCCAAGCTCTCGCAAGTCCAGCAGCGCCATCGCATCCCCGCCAAACCGGCGGGCGGGGCCGTGGTCCCGCATGAGCAGCACGACGTTCCTATGGGCATCATCACGTTGGATGGCATCGAAGATCAGGTTGACCGCTTCGTCGGGGCCTTCCAGCAACTGGACGAAATGAACGCCGTCAAAGAGCAATATGCCGGTCACCTGCATGGCGGCGTTGCGCGCTCGAGCGGGCGTCAGCAGGTCGGTCAGGTCCTGCGCGGTCATCGGGGTGACAGCACGGCTGCGGTATATCAGTGTCGATAGCATGTCGTGCTCTTTGCAAACGGGTAGGAAAGTGGAATGGCTTGCAGCTAGACAGCCATTCAAGCGAGCTGGCGTTCGGTTTCGGGAATCTGTTCGAATTCGCCGAGGTTGCGGCGATGTCGGGTGATCGGCGGTGGACGCAACGCCAGAGCCGCTACGGATGAACCGCGAAGATGGAAACGCGGTGCATTGGCGCGCATGGGACCGATGCCGTCTGAGAATTTCGAGACCGGTGCAAGGGTCTGGATGGATCGGCCTGGAGGGTTTGGCCTGGCTGGCTGGACCTGGAGGGTCTTGCCTGGGCGGTCTGAGCAGCCCCATTCATTCCAAAAACCGGCCCCTTAAATGACCGGCTAAACACACGCCCGGCTATACACACGCCCGGCTATACACACGCCCGGCTAAACACCTAAATCATTGAAACCAGGGGGGAATTTGGTGGTGCGAAGGAGGGGACTCGAACCCCTACACCTGTTACGGCGTCAGGACCTAAACCTGGTGCGTCTACCAATTTCGCCACCTTCGCAATAGGCCAAGCCCGCTATTGTAGCTTGCTTGTTAAAATCTTGCGTCATGAATCCGCGCCTCGATGCCCTACACCCCTACCCGTTCGAAAAACTGCGGGCTTTACTGGCTTCCGCCAGCTCGCAACCGGACGGCATTGCGCCCATCAATTTGTCGATTGGCGAGCCCAAGCACGCCGCGCCAGAGCGCGTGGCGCAAGCTATCCGCGACAGCATGGGCGGCCTGTCGGTCTATCCGTCCACGAAGGGCGATCCGGCGCTGCGCCGGGCGATTTCCGATTGGCTGGCGCGACGCTACAGCATTCCGGCGCCTGACGCCGACACGCAGGTGCTGCCGGCGCTGGGATCGCGCGAGGCGCTGTTTGCATTCACCCAGACCGTGATCGATCCGTCGGCCGGATCGGTGGTGATCTGCCCCAACCCGTTCTATCAGATCTACGAAGGCGCCACGCTGCTGGCGGGCGCGACGCCTTACTTCGTCAATGCCGATCCGGTGCGCAATTTCGGCAGCGACTGGAATCAGGTGCCGGACGACATCTGGAAGAGGACGCGCCTGGTGTTCGTGTGTTCGCCGGGCAACCCCGCCGGCAACGTCATGTCGCTGGATGAGTGGGAAACCCTCTTCAAGCTGTCCGACCGTTATGGCTTCGTGATCGCGTCGGACGAGTGCTATTCCGAAATCTTCCTGGACGAAGGCGATCCTCCGTTGGGCGGTTTGCAGGCGGCGCGCCGTCTGGGCCGGGACGACTACCGCAACCTGGTGGCGTTTTCCAGCCTGTCCAAGCGATCCAACGTCCCGGGTCTGCGGTCCGGTTTCGTCGCGGGCGACGCGGCGCTGATTGCCCGGTTCCTGCTGTATCGCACGTATCATGGCAGTGCGATGAGCCCCATCGTGTCCGCGGCCAGCATTGCCGCGTGGACGGACGAGGCGCACGTGAAGGAAAACCGGCGCCAGTACCGCGAGAAATTCGATGCGGTCGTGCCCATCCTGCAAAAAGTGCTGGATGTGTCGCGGCCGCAGGCTTCGTTTTATCTGTGGGCGGCAACGCCCGGCTCGGATACCGCGTTCGTACGTGACCTCTATGGCCGCACCGGTGTTACCGTGCTGCCGGGCAGTTTCCTGGCGCGCGAGGCCCATGGCTTCAATCCGGGCCAGGGACGCATCCGCATCGCCCTGGTGGCGCCCTTGGCCGACTGCGTGCAGGCGGCCGAGCGCATCGCCCATTTTGTACATACCTCTGTTTGACCAACCTTTAAAAGCTGAGCCGCTATGACTCTCGACCTGCAGACCACCATTGAACAAGCCTGGGAGAACCGGGCCAACCTGTCGCCCGTCGACGCCAGCGCCGAAGTGCGCGAAGCCGTCGAGCACACCATCGACGGGCTGGACCTGGGCCGCCTGCGCGTGGCCGAGAAGATCAATGACGACTGGGTCGTGCACCAGTGGATCAAGAAGGCAGTGCTGCTGTCGTTCCGCCTGAACGAGAACGCCATCATGGGCCAGGCGCCCCTGCAGTTCTACGACAAGGTGCCGCTCAAGTTTTCGGAATTCGGCGACAACGCGTTCAAGCAAGGCGGCTATCGCGTGGTGCCGCCGGCCGTCGCCCGCCGCGGCTCGTTCATCGGACGCAACGTCGTGTTGATGCCCTCGTACGTGAACATCGGCGCCTACGTTGACGAAGGCACCATGGTCGACACGTGGGCCACCGTCGGTTCGTGCGCCCAGATTGGCAAGAACGTCCACCTGTCGGGCGGCGTGGGCATCGGCGGCGTGCTTGAGCCCCTGCAGGCCAACCCCACCATCATCGAAGACAACTGCTTCATCGGCGCGCGCTCCGAAGTCGTGGAAGGCGTGGTGGTCGAAGAGAACTCGGTGCTGGCCATGGGCGTATTCCTGTCGCAAAGCACCAAGATCTACGATCGCGCCACCGGCAAGATCACGTACGGCCGCGTGCCCTCGGGTTCGGTCGTGGTGCCCGGTTCGCTGCCGTCGGCTGATGGCTCGCACAGCCTGGCCTGCGCCGTGATCGTCAAGCGTGTCGACGCGCAGACCCGCGCCAAGACCAGCATCAACGATCTGCTGAGGGCTTGATGAGCAATTCGGCCGTACTGGATCTGGTCAAAGACCTGATCGCGCGTCCCTCCGTGACGCCCGCGGACGAAGACTGCCAGGCGGCGCTTGCCGCCCGGCTCGAACGCATCGGCTTCACCTGCGAGACCATCGCGCAGGGCGGCGTGACCAATCTGTGGGCCCGGCGCGGCAGCGCCGCCCCGTTGACGGTCTTTGCCGGCCACACCGACGTGGTGCCCCCGGGCCCGCGCGAAAAGTGGAACAGCGATCCCTTCGTTCCCACCGAACGCGACGGCTGGCTGTATGGCCGCGGCGCGGCCGACATGAAAAGCTCGATCGCCGCCTTCGTGGTGGCGGCCGAGGAGTTCGTGGCGGCCCATCCGGACCATGACGGCTCGATCGCCCTGTTGATCACATCCGACGAGGAAGGCCCGTCCATCGATGGCACCGCCATCGTCTGCGACGCCCTGAAAGCGCGCGGCGAGCAGCTGGATTACTGCATCGTCGGCGAGCCCACGTCGGGCGACGTCCTGGGCGACACCTGCAAGAACGGCCGCCGCGGTTCGTTGTCGGGCAAGCTCACGGTCAAGGGCATCCAGGGCCACGTGGCCTACCCGCATCTGGCGCGCAACCCTGTGCACCAGCTGGCGCCGGCGCTGGCCGAGATCGTCGAAATCGAGTGGGATCAGGGCAACGAGTACTTCCCGCCCACGACGTTCCAGGTGTCGAATCTGAACTCCGGCACGGGCGCCACGAACGTGGTGCCGGGCGAGGCAGTGGCGTTGTTCAACTTCCGCTTCTCGACCGCAAGCACGCCGGAAAGCCTGAAGCAGCGGGTTCATGCCGAGCTGGACAAGCATGGCCTGGAATACGACCTGGAGTGGGAACTGGGTGGCGAACCCTTCCTGACCCCGCGCGGATCGTTGACGGACGCACTGGTCAAGGCGATCCACGCCGAGACCGGCGTGACCGCCGAGCTGTCGACCACCGGCGGCACGTCCGACGGCCGGTTCATCGCCAAGATCTGCCCGCAGGTCATCGAGTTCGGCCCCGGCAACGCGACGATCCACAAGGTCAACGAGCGCATCGAGGTCGCCTCGCTGGAACCGCTCAAGAACATCTATCGGCGCACGCTGGAAAACCTGCTGTTGCCCGCATGATGCACTCGCCGGCGGGATGCAAATCCCGCCGCGCGATCTTTTTGGCCCCCTTCCCGGGGGCGTTTTTCCGTTTTCCCCCTGGGGCGGTGAATTGAATGCCTGATACGAACGCAACCTCCCGCGAAGAACTTCAGACCGTGCGCGACTTGATCCGCTACGGCGTGTCGCGCCTGAATGGCGCCCAAGTATCGCTGGGACACGGCAGCGACAATGCCTGGGACGAGGCGGTCTACCTGACCCTGCACGCGCTGCACCTGCCGCTGGACACGCTGGATCCGTTCCTGGATGCGCGGGTGGTGCGCGAAGAACGCGCGCGCGTGCTCGACCTGCTGGACCGCCGCGTGACCGAACGCGTGCCCGCCGCCTACCTGACCAACGAAGCCTGGCTTCGCGGCCATCGGTTCTACGTGGACAAGCGGGTCATCGTGCCGCGCTCGCCGATCGCCGAGCTGCTGGACCAGGGGCTGTCGCCTTGGGTGCAGGATGCGCTGGCGGTCGAGAACGTGCTGGACATGTGCACCGGCTCGGGCTGTCTGGCGATCCTGTCGGCGCTGGCCTTTCCCTACGCGCACGTGGACGCCGTGGATGTTTCCGCCGACGCGCTGGAAGTTGCCCGCCGCAACGTCGACGACTACGGGCTTTCCGACCGCCTGGACCTGCACGCCAGCAATCTCTTCAACAACCTGCCCGCGCGTGAATACGACGTGATCGTCTGCAATCCGCCCTACGTGAACAGCGGTTCGATGCGCGCCCTGCCCCAGGAATACCTGCACGAACCGCAACTGGCGCTGGCCGGCGGCGACGACGGCATGGACCTCGTGCGCCGCATCCTGGAGGCGGCTCCGCGCTACCTGTCGGAAAACGGTGTAATGGTGCTGGAGATCGGCCACGAGCGCGATTTCTTCGAGGCCGCCTTCCCTCAGCTTTCGCCTGTCTGGCTGGACACCGAGGAAGCCTCGGACCAGCTTCTGCTGCTTACCCGCGAGCAACTTAGCCTGTGATACGCGCCTCTGGATTGACCCTGCGCCGCGGCACGAAAGTGCTGCTGGACGGCGCCGAATTCGTCGTAAACCCGGGTGAACGGGTCGGTATCGTGGGTAAGAACGGCGCGGGCAAGTCCTCGCTGTTCGCCCTGCTGACCGGCGCGCTGGACCTGGACGCCGGCACCTTGTCGCTGCCCGCCGGCTGGCGTATCGCCAGCGTCGAGCAGGAGCTGCACGCGGACGACCGCCCTGCCCGCACGTTCGTCATCGACGGCGACACGCACCTGCGCGCATTGCAGGCGCAGCGCGCGGCCCTGTCCGACGACCAGGGCACGCAGATCGCGGAGGTCGAAGCCGCGCTGGTGGAGGCCGGCGCCTGGAGCGCCGCCTCGCGCGCCGAGCAACTGCTGGCCGGCCTGGGCTTCAAGCCCGCCGAATGGACGCAGCCCGTCGAGAGCTTTTCCGGCGGCTGGCGCATGCGCCTGGCGCTCGCCCGCGCGCTGATGGCCCCGTCCGAATTGCTGCTGCTGGACGAGCCCACCAACCACTTGGACCTCGACGCCATGCTATGGCTGGAGAAATGGCTCGGCGCCTACGAAGGCACTGTCATGCTGATCTCCCATGACACCGAATTCCTGGATGCGGTCGCACGCTCCATTCTGCATTTCGATCATGCCAAGCTGACGCGCTACCGCGGCGGCTATGGCGACTTCCTGACGCAGCGCGCCGAGCGCCTGCGTCAATCCAATATCGCCTACGAACGCCAGACGCGCGAGACGGCCCGGCTGCAAGGCTTCATCGACCGCTTCAAGGCAAAGGCCTCCAAGGCCAAGCAGGCGCAGAGCCGCGTGAAGGCGCTGGCGCGCATGCAGGTGCTGGCGCCGCTGCAGGCCGAAGCGGGCATCGATATCCGTATTCCGTCGCCCGAACAGGTGCCCGATCCGCTGATGACCCTGGAACACCTGTCGGCGGGCTACACGGACGCCGAGGGCAATGCCGTACCCATCCTGCGCGACGTGACGCTGATGGTGCGCGCCGGCAGCCGTGTGGGGGTGTTGGGCGCCAACGGGGCCGGCAAGAGCACGTTGATCAAGACGCTGGCCGAAGAGATCCCTGTGCAGGCGGGCGAACGCCGCGCCTCGCGCGGCCTGGCCATCGGGTATTTCCACCAGCACCAGCTGGACATGCTGGACGTGGACAGCACGCCGATCGCGCACCTGGCCCGCCTGGCGCCCGAAGCGCGCGAGCAGGAGCTGCGCAATTACCTTGGCGGGTTCGGTTTTTCGGGCGATACGGTGACCAGCAAGGTCGGCCCGATGTCCGGTGGCGAAAAGGCGCGGCTGGCGCTGTCGCTCATCGTCTGGCAAAAGCCAAACCTGCTGCTGCTGGACGAGCCCAGCAACCACTTGGACGTGGAGACGCGCGAGGCGCTGGCCACCGCGCTGGCCGACTTCGGCGGCAGCATGCTGCTGGTGTCCCACGACCGTCATCTGCTGCGAACCACCGTGGACAGCTTCTGGATCGTGGCGGACGGTGCGGTGCGCGAGTTCGATGGCGATCTGGAGGACTACCGCGACTGGCTGGCCGCCCGCAATGCCGACGAACGGGCAGAAGCGCGCGAAAACGCCGAAAACGGCGGCGAGCCTGTCATCGATCGCAAGGCGCAACGCCGCGCCGAGGCCGAGCAGCGGCAACGCCTGTCGGCGCTGCGCAAGCCGCTGGAGTCCAAGCTGGCCAAGGTCGAATCCGAAATGGAAAAACTGCGGGTCAAACTGGCAGCTCTGGACACCGTGATCGCCGATCCAGACCTGTATTCCGACGCGCGTCGCGCCGAACGCCAGAAGGTCATGGCGGAACACGGCGAACACGGCAAGCGGATGGGCGAACTGGAAGAGCAGTGGCTTGAGCTGCAGGGCTCGCTGGAAGAGATAGACCAGAGCGCAGCCTGATTCAAATGAAATCGGCCCCTCTTGGGGCCGATTTTTTTGGGCTTGCTCATGCCCGCGCGCTTGCCTGACAAGCCTGGGGCGCGCACCTGCGGTCAGGAGTACGGACGCTCGCGCAGGCGGGTATGGTTGTCGATCACCGTGTCGATCACTTCGCGCAGGATGGTTTCACCCAGATCGGGCGGCACGCCCGCTTCCAGGGCCAGACGGCGGATGCGCTCGACCTGCTGGGCTTCGCGCTTGGGATCGACCAGATCCATGCCATGGTTGGTCTTCAGTTCGCCGATCATGTCGGTGCAACGGAATCGCACGCCCAGAAGCAGCATGATCTGCTGATCGATCTCGTCGACTTCGGCGCGCAGGGCCGCCAGCTCGGCTTTGGGGGAATCGTTGGTAGCCATATGTAGTCAACCCTGAACAATGTCGAGCTTGGCGATGCCCAGCGCCAACGTCTTGGCGCCTACGTCGCGGAAGTGGATTTCCGCCTGTGCGTCCTGACCCGCGCCGCTCAGACCGATGATGGTGCCGTCGCCGAAACGCGCGTGACGGACGCCCTGTCCCACACGATACTGCTTGTCGCCCACCGTGACGCCGGTTGCGACGCCACGAGGTTGACGCGGCGCAATGGTGTTGGTCGGCTTGCGGCCAAAGGCATCGCCCCGGTTGCCGCCGCCCCAGCCCGCGCCCGTGGCGCTGATCGGCGCCAGGCCGGCCTTGGGCGTCAGCCACTTCAGGTGCTGCTCGGGGATTTCGTCCAGAAAACGCGAGCGCATCGCATAGCGCGTCTGGCCATGCAGCATCCGGCTTTGCGCCAGGCTGATGTACAGACGCTGACGCGCGCGGGTGATCGCCACATACATCAGACGACGTTCTTCTTCGAGACCAGCCGGTTCGAGGATGCTGTTCTCGTGCGGGAACAGCCCTTCCTCCAGACCAGTGATGAACACGGCGTCGAACTCCAGACCTTTGGCGGCATGCACCGTCATGAGCTGGACGGCGTCCTGGCCTTGTTGGGCCTGGTTGTCGCCGGCCTCGAGTGCGGCATGCGACAGGAACGCGGCCAGCGGCGTCAGGTTGTCTCCCGCCACCGCCGGCGCGTCCACCACGCCCGGCATGAGCGTGGACGACGTGTCGTGGTCGGGCACCACGCCGGCGGGCATGCCGTCGTAGTTTTCCTCGGACGCGAACACCGCGGCGGCCGTAATGAGTTCGTTCAGGTTTTCCAGCCGCTCGGCGCCTTCGCGTTCGGCTTTGTAGTGGGCGTTCAGGCCGCTGGTCTCGAGCATGTGCTCGACCATTTCGGGCAGCGGCAGCTCGCGCGTATCTTCGATCAGGCGATGAATCAGCTGCGCAAACTGCGCCAGATTCGAACCGCCCTTACCGCCGACAAGCGCCACCGCGCCGTACAGGCTGGTGTCGTGCTGGCGGGCGGCGTCGGCCAATTGCTCAAGCGTGCGCGCACCGATGCCGCGCGTCGGGAAGTTGACCACCCGCATCCACGAGGTGTCGTCGTGCGGATTGGCCATCAGGCGAAGATAGGCGAGCGCGTGCTTGATTTCCTGGCGCTCGAAGAAGCGCAGGCCGCCGTAAACCTTGTACGGAATGCCGGCGGAAAAGATGGCGTGTTCGATGACGCGCGACTGCGCGTTGCTGCGATACAGCACGGCAATTTCGCGACGGTCGCTGCCTTCGTGGATCAGCGAACGGATTTCGTCCACGATCCACTGCGCTTCCATGCCATCGGAGGGCTGTTCGATGACGCGCACCGGCTCGCCTTCGCCCTGGTCGGTCCAGAGATTCTTGCCCAGGCGGCCCGAGTTGTGACCGATGAGGGCGTTGGCCGAATCCAGAATGTGACCGTAGGAGCGGTAGTTCTGCTCCAGGCGGATGACGGTGCCGTGCGCGTAATCGCGCTCGAAGTCGGCCATGTTGCCGACGTTGGCGCCGCGGAACGCATAGATGGACTGGTCGTCGTCGCCCACGGCAAAAATGGCGGCGCCGCCACCGGCCAACAGTCGCAGCCACTTGTACTGCAGCGTGTTGGTGTCCTGGAACTCGTCGACCAGGATGTGTCGGAAACGACGCTGATAGTGTTCGCGCACGGGCGCGTTGCGCGACAGCAGTTCGTAGGCGCGCAGCAGCAGCTCGGCGAAGTCGACCACGCCTTCGCGCTGGCATTGGGCTTCGTAGAGCTGGTAGATCTCAATCAGGCGGCGGCGATGGGCGTCATAGGCTTCGACGTCCGGCGGACGCAGGCCCTCTTCCTTGGCGCCGTTGATGAAGCGCTGCACGTCGCGGGGCGGGAACTTTTCGTCATCGACACCATTGGCCTTCATGAGGCGTTTGATGGCCGCAAGCTGGTCCGTGACGTCGAGGATCTGAAAGCTCTGGGGCAGACCGGCGTCGCGATGATGCGCGCGCAGCATGCGATTGCACAAGCCGTGGAAAGTGCCAATCCAGAGGCCGCGCGTATCGATCGGCAGGATCGCCGACATGCGCGCCAGCATTTCGCGGGCGGCCTTGTTGGTGAACGTGACCGCCAGCAGCCCAAAAGGCGAAGCCTGGCCGGTTTGAATCAGCCAGGCCATGCGGGTGGTAAGCACCCGGGTCTTCCCGCTACCCGCCCCGGCGAGGACCAAGGCGTGCTGCGGTTCTAACGTTACTGCGGCGCGTTGTTCAGGGTTTAGCTTCTCTAGCATCATGCCGCGTAGCGGCGCAGATGTTGAGCGAACTGCTCAAGCCCAGCGATGCCGCTTTGCTGGGCGCGCTGGCACCAGGCCTGCAGGTCGTGAAGAAGCTGTTCGCTGCTGGCGCTGGAGCTTTCCCAGATGCGGCCGAGTTCGCGGCGCATCTGCACCAGCGTCGACAGCGACTGGTTCTGGGCGATGGCCTTGTCCACGGCAGCCAGTTGCTCGGGCTGCAGGATATCTTCGTTGCGATGGATGGCGCGACGCACGCTGTGCAGCTTGGTGTAGCCGCATTCGGCGTTGCCTTCCTGGCGCGAAGCCTTCAGCTTGGCGAGTTCTTCGCGGGCGGCGCTCTTGATCACGTCCGCATAGCGGGCCATGACTTCGTAGCGGTGCGTGATCACGCCTTGCAGCGTGCGCAGGTCAATGCCCGTGCGGGAGTCGTCCAGCTTGAGCTTGGGCGCAACCTTCTTGATCTTGGCCAGGCCAAAGAACTTCAGGATGTTGATGTAGCACCAGCCGATGTCGAACTCGTACCACTTGGCCGAAAACTTGGCCGACGTGCCGTGGGCGTGGTGGTTGTTGTGCAGCTCTTCGCCGCCGATCACGATGCCCCACGGGAACACGTTGGTGCTGGTGTCCGGGCTGTTGTAGTTGCGGTAGCCCCAGAAGTGGCCGATGCCGTTGACGACGCCGGCGGCCCAGAAGGGAATCCAGGCCATCTGGACAGCCCAGACCGTGACACCGACGGCGCCGAACAGGGCGACGTCGATGGCGAGCATGGTCAGCACGCCCCACAGGCTGTGCTTGCTGTAGACGTTGCGCTCGAGCCAGTCATCAGGCGTGCCGTGGCCGAACTTGGCCATGGTTTCCTTGTTGTTCGATTCTTCGCGGTACAGCTCGGCGCCGCGGAACAGAACGCGCCAGATGCCGAACAGCATGGGCGAGTGCGGGTCACCTTCCTTTTCGCATTTGGCGTGATGCTTACGGTGAATAGCCACCCATTCCTTGGTGACCATACCGGTCGTCATCCAGAGCCAGAAGCGGAAGAAGTGCATGACAGCCGGATGGAGATCCAGACCGCGGTGCGCTTGGCTGCGATGGAGAAAAACCGTGACCGCAACAATCGTGATGTGCGTCACGACCAAAGTGAAAACGACGATCTGCCACCAAGTCGCTTGGGTCAGGCCGCCGGCAATGAAGGAGAGGATGTAATCCATAAAGCTGTTATGAGCCTCGCATGAGAAGGTGGCTGAAAGTTTAGCGTACCTTAGCCGTCTGATGACAATCTAGTTTCAAAATAGTTATTGAGAGAAATCAAGGACTAAGACGCGGTTTTGAGCCAAAAAGGCGCGCTGCGGGCGCTTTGGGCGCGCGCAGAACCTTTACTTGTGCTGTTGCAGTGGCTGGAGCCCCAGGGGGACAGCGTAAATTTCGCAGTCGCACCGGGTTTTGGCACCGTATGGCGTTTAAAGTTCCAGTCAGGCAAACCCGCAGTCTTGAAGGCGCCACGATACCGGGGCACACTGCACGCCGTTCAGCCCGCCACCTGTCTCATTTCTCCCACGAATGCCGCCCAAACTAATGCGTCACCGTTTTTTTTCCATCTTGGCCGCGCTCGGCACAGCGATGTCGGCCCCCGCTGCGGCGCAAACGCTGAAGTCTGGGGACGTCGCAGTCCTGGCTTCCTACTACGAGATCCGTGGCTCTGATTGCCTGGCGCTGCGGGCGCCGCGCGTGTCGATCACCCAGATGCCGACGCTGGGCAAGGCCAGCATCCAGCAGACTCGCGGGCAGTCCAATAATTCCGGACGCTGCGCATACAAATCGGTGCCCGTGGCTCAGGTGGTCTACCAGGCCGACCAGCCGGGTTCCGACACCCTGTCCTGGGAAGTGAAATACCAGAACAAGACCATCGGAACCCGCCGCTATAGCGCGACGGTGGGGGTTACACCGGCTCCTTGACCTCGGTTTCCCTGACGTCAGGCGTTTTCACTTCGGCTTCCTCGACCGCGGTTTCCTCAGCCGTAACGGTCTGAGCATCGGCCTCTGCGCCATCGGCCGCGTCGACCCGATCGTCCTCGTCCGCCAGATCGGCCTCAGCAGCCTCGGTGGCATCCGTGCCGGCGCCCTTCTTCTTGCGTTCGAACACGGCGGCGAAGAAGCCGTCGGTGCCGTGCAGGTCCGGACGCAGTTGCACGTACGGGCCTTCGAGCTTCAGCGTCTCGCAGCGGGCGCCCAGGATTTCGGCGGCGTCCACGCGTTCAAAGTCCGGATGGCTGGCCAGGAAACGGTCAGCCTGGACTTCGTTTTCTTCGGCCAGCAGACTGCACGTGGCATAAACCAGGCGGCCGCCGGGCGCGACGCAGCGCGCAGCGCTGTTCAGGATGCGTTCCTGGAGCTGGCCAAGTTCCGCCAACGCCTCGGGGTGCTGGCGCCACTTCAGGTCCGGATTGCGGCGCAGGGTGCCGATGCCGCTGCAAGGCGCGTCGACGAGCACGCGCTGGGCCTTGCCGGCCAGGCGCTTCACGCGGGCGTCGTTTTCGTTGTCGATCACCACCGGCACCACGTTCGAAAGGCCGCTGCGCGCGAAGCGCGGCTTGGCGCGCGCCAGGCGGGCCGCCGAGACGTCGAAGGCGTACAGCCGGCCGGTCGAACGCATCAAGGCGCCCAGAAGCAGCGTCTTGCCGCCCGCGCCTGCGCAGAAATCGATGATCATTTCGCCGCGGCGCGGCGCGACCAGAAGCGCCAGCAGCTGGCTGCCTTCGTCCTGCACCTCGATGCTGCCGTTTTCAAATTGGGGCCACCGGTTGATGGCGGGCCGGCCTTCAATGCGGATGCCCCAGGGCGAAAAAGGCATCGCCGTGGGCTCATATCGGCCTGCCCCTTGTTGCAGTTCCGCCAGCATGGCGTCGCGCTCGGCCTTGAGCGGGTTTACGCGCAGGTCCAGACTGGCCTGGCGGTTCAGGGCTTCAACCAGCGTTTCCGGGCTTTCCATGGCGCTCAGGCGCTCGTCCAGCCAATCGGGGATGCTGCCTCGCACGGCGCGGGGCAAGGTGGCGACGTCGATACGCGCGACACGTTGCAGCCACTCCGCCTCGGCTGCGTCCGTGCCTTCCTGCAGGAACTCGGCGCCCAGGGTTGCATTCAGGCCCAGGATGGCAAGGCGGCGCGAAGCGGGGCCGACGCCACTTTCGCCGTACTGGCGGTAGCGGCGCAGATGGCGTAGCACGTCATAGACGGCCTCGGCGACTTCGGAACGGTCACGCGCACCCAGGTTCGGGTGATGGCGCAGCCAGTGCGACAGCGCGGCGTCGGCCGGATAGGTCCACTGCAGAATTTCGCCCAGCACGCGCTGCACCTGGTCGATGCGGATGGCCGCGTGCGAGAGGCGGGGTCGATTGGACTGGGGCTTTTGCGACGCGTGGTCGCGTTCGCCGCGACGGCTTTCGCCGCGATCCTGGCCGTAGGAACCGCGTTCGCCGCCGCGGCCTTCGCCGCGATCCTGGCCGTAGGAACCTCGACCTTCACCGCGTTGGCCGCCGAACGACGAGCGGGAGTCCGAGCGCCCCTGACCTTCACGACGGTCCTGGCCGTACGAACCGCGTTCGCCGCCGCGGCTTTCGCCGCGATCCTGGCCGTAGGAACCTCGACCTTCACCGCGTTGGCCGCCGAACGACGAGCGGGAGTCCGGGCGTCCTTGCCCTTCACGGCGGTCCTGGCCGTACGAACCGCGTTCGCCGCCGCGGCTTTCGCCGCGATCCTGGCCGTAGGAGCTGCGACCTTCACCGCGTTGGCCGCCAAACGACGAGCGGGAGTCCGGGCGTCCTTGCCCTTCACGGCGGTCCTGGCCGTACGAATTGCGTTCGCCACCGCGGTTTCCGCCGCGATCCTGGCCGTAGGAGCTGCGACCTTCACCGCGTTGGCCGCCGAACGACGAGCGGGAGTCCGGGCGTCCTTGCCCTTCACGGCGGTCTTGGCCGTACGCTGCGCGTTCGCCGCCACGGGCACCGCCGCGATCCTGCCCATAAGAGCCGCGACCTTCGCCGCGTTGGCCGCCGAACGGCGCGCGGGAATCCGGGCGCCCCTGCCCTTCACGGCGATCCTGGCCATAGGAACCGCGATCTCCACCACGACCTTCACCGCGATCCTGGCCGTAGGAA
>DMTA01000420.1:44885-45016 GCA_003454835.1 Achromobacter sp.
CCGCGGCCTTCGCCGCGATCCCGGTCATGGGAACCACGGCCTTCGCCGCGTTGGCCGCCAAAGGACGAGCGGGAATCCGGACGCCCCTGCCCTTCGCGGCGGTCTTGGCTGTACGAACCGCGTTCGCCGCC
>DMTA01000540.1 GCA_003454835.1 Achromobacter sp.
GATCAGCAATCCGATCAGCAAGCCGATCAGCAATCCGATCAGCAAGCCGATCAGCCAGATCTATCAAGTTGAAACATCCATATACCATCCAAGTGGATGGTATATGATTCGTTCCATGCCGCCTCGCACCTCTCAACTCGCCTCCACGCCCAAGCCTGCAGACGAAAAAATCACGATCAATCTGGGTTACGTCGACCTGGGTCAGATTGATTTGCTCGTCCAGGAAGGGTTCTACGCCAACCGTACGGATCTGATCCGCACGGCCATCCGCAACCAACTTGCCACCCATGGCGAAGCCGTCCGCCAGGCCGTCAGCCGCAAAACACTGGTGCTCGGCATCCAGCACTACACCGCCCAGGATCTGCTTGCGGTTCAGGCAGCGGGCGAAATGCTTCAGATACGGGTGCTGGGTCTGGCAACCATCGCCGCCGATGTCTCGCCCGAGCTCGCGCTCGCCACCATCGAATCCCTGACGGTATTGGGGGCGCTACATGCCAGCCCCGCCGTCAAAGCCGCTTTGCGTCAGCGCATCCGCTGACCCTCGCGGCGCAGACAAAGGTCACCCCATGCACCCTGACTTCCAGCACCTTATTCACCGGGCTACCCAGCTCACCCAAGCCGGCGATCTGACGGCAGCAACCGCCGCCATCCAGGCCGCCCTGCGAAACGGTTTGGCGCCCGCGCCGGCCCGGCAGGACGATGCCGACGTCATCGACGTCGAGGCCTGGGAAGTTCCGGATTCCACCCGTACCTCCGGCGCGGCGCCGCACGTTTCCGGCGACGCCGCTCAGCCGGCGCAGAAGCCTGCCGGCGCGGGCGATACGTTCACGGCCGGGTCATTTCGCAATTCGTCCGGACAGCGCGCCTACAAGCTGTATGTGCCGCCCAACCCGGATGGCGCGCCGCGTCCCCTGGTCGTCATGCTGCACGGCTGCACGCAGGACGCCGACGATTTCGCAGCGGGCACGGCCATGAATGCCGCCGCGCGCGAACAGGGCTTTCATGTCCTGTATCCCGTGCAATCGCGTGACGCCAATCCTCAGAAGTGCTGGAACTGGTTCAAGCACAACCACCAGCAGGAAGGCCGGGGCGAGCCGTCCATTCTGGCCGGCATGACGCGCGAAGTGATCGCTGCCCACAACATTGATCCCACGCGCGTGTATGTCGCAGGCCTGTCGGCGGGCGGGGCCATGGCGGCTATTCTGGCCGGCGCCTATCCCGAGCTGTATGCCGCGGCAGGTGTGCATTCGGGGCTGGCTGCGGGCGCGGCGACGGATCTGCCGTCGGCGCTGTCCGCCATGAAGGGCGTGGGCCTGAAACCCGCCGCACCGGTCGGCAACGGCGTGCCGGTCATCGTGTTCCATGGAGACCGCGACGCTACCGTCAATCCCGCCAATGCCGACAACGTGATCGCGGCCAGCGTAGGACCCAAAGCACGTGTCGAAACCGTCCGCGTGGCGGGCGCGGGCAGCAAGCGCGACAGCACCCGGCATCTGTACCGCGATGCCGCGGGCAACATCGTCGCCGAACGCTGGGATGTCCACGGTGCCGGCCATGCCTGGGCAGGCGGATCGGATCAAGGATCCTACACGGATCGGTCCGGTCCGGACGCGACGGCCGAGATGCTGCGATTCTTCTTCGCGCGCACGTCGCGCGCTCAGTGATTCGCTAACGTTCCAGCGTGGTTAATGGCGGCTTGGATCGCGGCCAATGTAGTATCGGCCGTGATTCCCCTTGCATGTGACCTCCTTGCATGCGACCACCCCTCAACGCGCCGTTAGCCGGCGAATGGAGCACTGTGAAAATCGTCAGAATCATCGAAAACATGCGTCAAGGCGACCAGGAACAGACCCGCGCGCATGAATCCCCGATCGAGGGCGACCTGCTCGCCGCCCTGGACAGGCTGGATGGCGCGGTCTTCAGCTCGACCGCCTTCGTGATTGACGACGACACGGTCATGTCGATCGGCGGTGGCGGCGACGGCGCGTATGTCGTGTTCATCTCATCCGGCGGCGACACGCGGATCCACACGCTGATCGACCCCGCCAAATCCGAAGATCACGACCAGGATCTGGTGGCTGGCGGCCAATCAGGCAGTTATCCGCAGTTCCAGTGCGTGGACCGTTCCAAGGCGGCATCCGCGCTGTTGTACTTTCACGCGCATGGCGAGGCGTCGCCGGATTTGAACTGGGCTAGCGAATAGTCACCGGCTTGCCGTAGAACACCCGCGCGCACAGCAGACCGGCGACAGCGGCGGGCAGGGCGCCCATGAACAGCGGAAATCCCAGCGATGCCAGCGACCTGTCGCGGCTGCCGAACGTCAGCAAGAAGACAAAGGCATACGCCGCGCCAATGAGCCCCATGCGCAGGACGGCCAGCCAGGACGGCGCGACCGGCTTGAGCGCGCCCGCCGTCATCCCGCACAAGAGCGCCGGCAATCCGCCAAACAGATACGCCCACGGCAGCCCATAGAGACCGAACAGGAGCAGTTCCGGATCTTTGGCGCCGATGGACATGGTCACGGCGATAAGCACAATGGCGACGGCCGGTCCCATGAAGGCAAAGATCGCAGCGCCCGCCAGCATGTCGCGCGATATGGCACGGCCGGAATCCTCGGGCCTGCGCTGCATGCGGCGGTAGACGACAGCGGCCAGCGTAAACGAGAGAAGCAGCGCGCCAAAGACGTAGATCATCAGGTCAATTCCGGGTTAAAGGGATGAAGGGGGATGCGTTCAGCAACGCGCGGTGTGCGGCGCGCGGCGAGTTGGCGCGTGGCGAAACGGGTAGGGGGACCTGAGGGTGGCAGGCGCGCGCGGTCCGCATCGGGCGTGTGTTGCTCTGCCTGCGAATCAAGGCATTTTTTTCTTGCCCAGCAACGTCAGCGTCAGGCTGCGGCCCGTGCGCATGAAGGGATACAGCGCCTTGGACAGGCACGCGTTGCTGAAGATGGTGGCGTTCAGCCGATTGAACGCATCGCTGCCCGTGCTGAGCAAGGCCAACCGGTGGATGGCGTCCGCGCCCCAGTAGTCGCGGCCGTCCAGGTGCAACAGCATGCCCTCATTCAGGTCATAGCCTTGCGCGCGATGGTGCGCGGCCAGGTCGGGATGATCGCGCATGTTCAGCATGGCGATGGGACCTGCGGCCTTGCGCAGCCGCATCATCCGCACGTAGTTCGAGCAGAAGGGGCAATCGCCGTCATAGAGAAGGTAGTTTTCGTCGGACTGCATCGTCGGGATCCGTCGGGGTTTGCAGAAACATACCCCAAAAACCCGTTCGGGCGGTCCGCGAGCGCGTTGCCGACGAGCGCGCTGTCGAAATGCGCGCGGCCGGCAAGCGCGGGAAACGGCGCCTTCAGCCGCCCCGATGTCCGTGATAGCGCGGCGCCGCCACGGCGCGCGTGTTCTCCTTGTGCTGGGAACCGACCAGCGCCTTGCGCCGGGCTTCTTCGTGCTGGTGATCGGACTTTGCGCGTTCTTTTTCCGCATGCGGTGGCGCATGCGTGTCGGCCGCGGCGGCCGGGGCCGCGTGTTGGGGATCGGGGCGGGAGGTTGTGGGCGTCATGATGCGTACCTGCAAAGGCGACGCGGCATATGCCGCATTTTCACGTTACGCCCGCGACCCGCGATTCTCCAGGCTTCAATTGCAACAGCGTGCCCGCGGCTCAGGCGCGCGGCCGGCGGGCCGGCGATTCGCGGTCCTGCGACCGCCATCCCGCGCGCAATTCGGCAATCCGGCGCAACGCATGCTGCGACATCTTCCACCACCCGAATGGCCGCGGGTCCGCCAGCATGCTCATGGCGCGGGCGTAGTCCAGGGTCAGGCCCGGGGTCCAGGCCATCGTGAGGGCGCGCTTGCGGATTTGCGCGGCCACCCAGAGTTCGGGCGTCAGCAACAGCCGTATCAGCACCCGCCAGCCGGCCTCGCCGCCATGAAGGCGTCCTACGACGCCGTCCAGCGCGGCGTCCAGCGCCCTCGACACGGTGCTTGAGCAGTTGCGGTGGGTGAGGTTGTAGGTGGCGTTTTTGCGGTACTCCTGCCAGAACGCCGCCAGCTTGTCCGCGTCGTAGTTCCGGATCCGCACGCGTACGTTCGACGGGCACCAGGCGTTTGACTCCGTCGCGTAATCGGGCTGGTAGACCCCCGGAATGTCGTTGTCGGCCGTGGCGCGAAGCAGCGCGCCGAAGTCGTCGGGCGACCGGTCGATTTCCTCTTTCGGGTACAGACTGATGTAGATGCCTTCGGGCGACTCCAGCGCCGCGTGGCCGGTGGAGATGACGCCGTTGACGTCGACCGCCGCGATGTAGCGGTCCACCAGCGGATAGCTGCGGGTCTGCGCCTTGGCCGAGCCCGATGGCGTCCAGACGTGGACGGTCAGCGCGTGCTCGGAATCGGCGGGCGGGCCGTCCCAGATTTGCGGCTTGGCCTGCTCCGGCGCGGCAGGCGCAAAGCCCATCGACTGCGCGGCGGCGAAGGCGGGGTTCGACGCCAGATGCCGGACGCGACGCGCCAGCCACAGCAGCTTCGCGCCGGCAATGCCGAGGAACAGCCCAAGGCAATACGGAACGGTGCCCACGTAATTCGTGGGATAGGGCTGGAAGAAAAAGATCGCCAGCAGAATTTCCGCCACGCCACCGGCGAACGCGTAGCGCCAGCGCTCGTAGCGCACGACGTACCCAGCGATGCACTGCAGCAACCCATCTACCAGGAACAGCGCGCCGAAGATCATCGACAGGACAAAGTGTCCGTGATGATGCCCCGCCAGAATCAGTCCGCCTGCCACGAGAACGAACAACCCTTTCGCATAGCGCAGCACGCGCTGGCCCCCGACGCCGCTGGAAGCGATCAGCAGCGTGCCCAGACCTTCGATGATGAAGAGGACAGCAAAGGCGTTGAGCGGAAAGTAGAGGGCGTCGTCCAGGGCATCGATGAACACGACGATACCGGCCACGAGGAACACCGCGCCCGCGATGGCCAGCGCGCGCCAACGCTGGCGCAGGTAGGGGACTCCCAATAGAAGCAAGACCAGCTGCGCCATGGCGGCAAACCCCGCAAAGTCGATAACGTGTACACGAACATAAGAGCAGCCGGGCGGGCGCGTCAACGCGTGGGATGAATCGGCAGGCGGCCTGGGGCCCAATTCGCCGTCCGCAAATTGGGGCCTGATCAAGTGTCATAAATATCCACCCGGACCTATGGTTAACACCTAGTCAAAACATGCCGACGGCGTATAATCTCGCTTTGCGCCCGGAGTTACCCATGCGTCTCGTTCAAAAAGCGCTCACCTTCGACGATGTGTTGTTGGTGCCTGCGTATTCCGAGGTGTTGCCGCGCGACACCTCCCTGGCCACGCGCCTGACTCGCAATATCAGCCTGAACATCCCCCTCGTGTCCGCCGCCATGGACACCGTCACCGAATCGCGCCTGGCCATCGCCATGGCGCAAGAAGGCGGCATCGGGATCATCCACAAGAATCTCTCTGCCGACGCCCAAGCGCGTGAAGTGGCTCGCGTCAAGCGCCACGAGTTCGGCATCGTGATCGATCCGGTCACCGTCACCCCCCAGATGAAAGTGCGCGACGCCATTGCGTTGCAGCGCCAGCATGGCATCTCGGGCCTGCCGGTCGTCGAAGGCCGCAAGCTGGTCGGCATCGTCACCAACCGCGATCTGCGCTTCGAAGAAAACCTGGATCAGCCCCTGCGCAACATCATGACGCCGCAGGAACGCCTGGTCACCATGAAGGAAGGCGCCACGCTCGACGAAGCGCAGGCCCTGATGCACAAGCACCGTCTGGAACGCGTGCTGATCGTGAACGACGGCTTTGAACTGCGTGGTCTTGCCACCGTCAAGGACATCGTCAAGAACACCGAACACCCGATGGCCAGCAAGGACGCCCAAGGCCAGCTGCGCGTTGGCGCGGCGGTGGGCGTGGGCGGCAATACCGAAGAACGCGTGGAAAAGCTCGTCGCCGCTGGCGTCGACGTTCTCATCGTCGACACCGCGCACGGCCACTCCAAGGGCGTGCTCGAAGGCGTGCGCTGGGTCAAGCAGAACTACCCCAAGGTTGAAGTCATCGGCGGCAACATCGCCACCGCAGCCGCCGCGCGCGCGCTGGTCGAGCACGGCGCCGACGGCGTCAAGGTCGGCATCGGCCCGGGCTCCATCTGCACCACGCGTATCGTGGCTGGCGTCGGCGTACCGCAAATCCACGCCATCTCCGAAGTCGCCAAGGCGCTGGAAGGCACGGGCGTTCCGCTCATCGCCGACGGCGGCATCCGCTACTCGGGCGACGTCGCCAAGGCGCTGGCCGCTGGCGCGTTCGCATGCATGATGGGCGGCATGTTTGCCGGCACCGAAGAAGCCCCCGGCGAAGTCGTGCTGTTCCAGGGCCGGTCGTACAAGTCGTACCGCGGCATGGGCAGCCTGGGCGCCATGACGGAAGGCTCGGCCGACCGCTACTTCCAGGACCCGGCCAACAACGCCGACAAGCTGGTCCCCGAAGGCATCGAAGGCCGCGTCCCGTACAAGGGCAGCGTGCTTGCCATCATTTACCAACTGGTTGGCGGCATCCGCGCCTCCATGGGTTACTGCGGCGCCGCCACCATCGACGACATGCGCACCAAGACCGAGTTCGTGGAGATCACCTCCGCGGGCGTGCGCGAGTCCCACGTGCACGACGTGCAGATCACCAAGGAAGCGCCCAACTACCGCGCCGACTGATCCGCACAGTCAACTACAATGTCATGCATCACGCACCGGCAGATCCGCAAAGAACAGCGGGTCTGCCGGTGCGGTTTTATTTCCAACGGGTAGAGTCTCCATGCACCAGCGCATTCTTATCCTCGACTACGGTTCGCAAGTCACCCAGCTGATCGCCCGCCGCGTTCGCGAAGCCGGCGTCTATTCCGAAGTCCACCCTGGCGACGTCGATGACGCCTTCGTGCGCGAACAGAAGGCGCAGGGTCTGAAGGGCATCATCCTGTCCGGCAGCCACGCTTCGGCCTACGAAGAAGGCTCCATGCGCGTGCCGCACGCCGTGTTCGAGCTGGGCGTTCCCGTGCTGGGCATCTGTTACGGCATGCAGTCCATGGCGCAGCAACTGGGCGGCGTGGTCAGCTTCTCCGACCACCGCGAATTCGGCTACGCCGAAGTCCGCGCCCACGGCCACACCAAGCTGCTGGAAGGCCTGGAAGACTTCAGCACGCCTGAAGGCCACGCCATGCTCAAGGTCTGGATGAGCCACGGCGACAAGGTCACCGAGCTGCCCCCGGGCTTCAAGCTGATGGCCTCCACGCCGTCCTGCCCCATCGCCGGCATGGCCGACGAAGACCGCCGCTTCTACGCCGTCCAGTTCCACCCCGAAGTCACGCACACCGTCCAGGGCAAGGCCATGCTGGCCCGCTTCGTGAACGAAATCTGCGAATGCTCGGGCGACTGGAACATGCCCGACTACGTCTCTGAAGCCGTCGCCCGCATCCGCGAGCAGGTCGGCACGGACGAAGTCATCCTGGGCCTGTCCGGCGGCGTGGATTCCTCGGTTGCCGCCGCCCTGATCCACAAGGCCATCGGCGACCAGCTCACCTGCGTCTTCGTCGACCACGGCCTGTTGCGCCTGGACGAAGGCAAGCAGGTCATGCAGACCTTTGCCGAAAACATGGGCGTGAAGATCATTCACGTCGACGCCACCGCGCAATTCATGGGCAAGCTGGCCGGCGTCGCCGACCCCGAAGCCAAGCGCAAGATCATCGGCCGCGAATTCGTCGAAGTCTTCCAGGAACAGGCCGGCAAGCAACAGAGCGCCAAGTGGCTGGCTCAGGGCACGATCTACCCCGACGTCATTGAATCCGCTGGCGCCAAGACGGGTAAGGCCACGTCCATCAAGTCGCACCACAACGTGGGCGGCCTGCCGGATACGCTGAACCTGCAACTGCTCGAACCCCTGCGCGAACTGTTCAAGGACGAAGTCCGCGAACTGGGCGTGGCGCTGGGTCTGCCGCCGCAGATGGTGTACCGCCATCCGTTCCCGGGTCCGGGTCTGGGCGTGCGGATTCTCGGCGAAGTGAAGCATGAATATGCTGAACTGCTGCGCCGTGCTGATGCGATCTTTATTGAAGAGCTGCGTAATACCAAGGACGAGGCCAGCGGTCTGACCTGGTATGAGCTGACCTCGCAGGCGTTTGCGGTGTTCCTGCCGGTGAAGTCGGTGGGGGTGATGGGCGACGGGCGTACGTATGAGTATGTCGTGGCGCTGCGTGCAGTGCAGACGTTTGACTTCATGACCGCCGATTGGGCGCCGCTGCCGCATCCGTTGTTGGCTCGCGTTTCGTCGCGGATCATCAATGAAGTGCGCGGGATCAATCGGGTGGTGTACGACGTGTCGAGCAAGCCGCCGGCGACGATTGAGTGGGAGTGATCCTGCGGTAGTGGGTTTTTGCAATGGCAGAAAAGGCGCCTCGGCGCCTTTTTTGTTGCCGCGAAATAATCGGTTGTGCCAAATGGAAGTAACTCAACGCGAAGGCGTGCGATGCTTGTTCAAGGCTGTAGAGCGCGTTTTTTATTGGTGACCGACCATTGATATACTGCCCGATCTCATTTAGGCAACACCCCACAGGAGATATCGGATGCGCTTGAAGGCTCTTGCACTTGGCTTGATGACGGTTTGCGGCACACCGGTGGCTGCGCAGGACAACACTCAAACCTTACAGCAGGCCTTGAAGCAAGTACCTCAGGTGGTGTTGAGCGCCCCTGAAGCGATACAGATATCTTTCCTGGACGTGCAAGCCTGGGGAGGCCTTGAGAAGGCCGGCCCCACTGCCGACGCCATGCGCCGGTTGTCCATCGCGCAGGCGATCACGCCGTTGCAATCCATCGGGTACGGGCTGGACAAGTGGTCCGCCAACGCGCATATCCCGTTCGACGAGTTGTCCTATTTCGCCGGCTTCGGTCAATCTCCCGGCAATGTCACGTACTGGGGGCTGAAGGACAAACAATCGGCGGCAAAGTTTGTTGATCGCCTGAAGCAGGCCGAGTTCAAGCCAGTGGGCGGTGATGTGGCCGGCCTGTTGGCAAACGGCGAGCCAAATAAGCCTGATATGACCAAAGCCACCGGACAGCAGCCATGGCGGGGCACGATGGGCATGCCGACGTTTGTCTTGCCGCTTGATACGGCGTTGGTGCAGGCGGCAGGGCCGACGGGAATGAAGACGCTGTCCCAGACCGCGCCGTCCGTTGCGGACAGCGAGATCGTGGCGGCTGCCGTAGCCGGGTTGAAGGACGTGGGGCCTTCGGACGGCGGTCGGATCGTGCAGGCGGCTGTCATCTCGCCGGTGTTTGGTCTGCAAGGGGTTGACCCGGCCAAGGTGTTGTCGGGGGCGCCGGGCGATCTGGAAAGCGCGAAGCAGAAGCTTCAAGCGGCCGCGGCAGCCAGCGGGCGCGGCATTCCTCCTTACTTTGCGGGCATCATCGCGGACGTGCAGGTCAAGGATGTGCCTGCTGTTGTGATTTCCCTGTCTTACGCAGATTGCGGCGCCGCGCAACAGGCGGTAGATGGTGTTGGCGCTGCGTGGAAGCAAGGCATGGCCGCGACCGTTCAGGCGGACGTGAAGGGGCAGACCGTCCAGGCTGGAAAACTGTGCGCGGCGGTCGTCAGCCTGACCGCGCCAAAGGGTGAGAATGCGGGCAATCCGATTCTTAGCCAGATCATGAACCGCTATATGCAGCGCGACGCTTCGATTCTGCAGATCGGTTCGTCGCAGTAATCGCTAATCGATTGCCGAATCTGCGATTTGATCTGCAGATTCGGCAATCTGTGTACACAGCACTTGGGACAGGCGGCTCATCGTGTTGCCTGCACCGGCTGATTACGCGCGGTGCAATGCATCTCAGGCGTCGGTTCCGCCGTCAATAGGCGGCACAAAGACCCTCGATGGCCCGGCGTGCGTGAATGATGAATGCCTCGGTTTCAACCGCATGCTGTTGCGCCAAATCGTCCTGCGCTTGCCCAAGATAAATCGCCCGTGCGTGGCTGAGAACGGGTCGATACACAGGTTCGATCCGCGCCAGCAGCCATGTCGCCGCGTCCGACTTTGATGCGATCTCAGCAGTCACAGCCGTGTACCAGATGCGCGCCAGCGCCAGGATGATGTTTCGCTCATCGCCCGCCCAATCCTCCGGCTGGTTCCATTGGGCGACCGTGTCGAGCAGAGCACGCGTCAGGTCTGGACGCGGAACCGCTTCAAAAAGCTGGTCGGCGGACGGCCCCACGATCGGGATGCTGTTTCCTAGCACCTTGGTCAGCACGATGGCGAGGTCGTGGTCGAGCATGGGCGGCTCCACGATGCCCGCCAGCAAATCCTCGCGGAGCCATTCGCCAAACTGAAGCTCTCGGCGGGCCGGATGGCGCCAAGGCACGACATGCTGACGCGTCATCACGGTGACTTCGAGCGCGCGCAAACTGGGTGATTGGCCGGGCGGCGCGGAGACCGTCAGCAGTTCCATTGCCAAGGCCCGGAGCGTGGATTCATCGGGCGGCTCGGTCGCGGTGACGAGCAAGTCGATATCGCTTTCGGGTTGCAGGCCGCCGTCAACGGCGGAGCCGAATAGATGGATGGCGGCCAAGCCGGTTCCGAGATGCCGCTTGATAACACGTCTGGCGTCATCGACTTGCGGGGCGATTGCGATAGGCGGGGCTTGGTTCATGCAAGGATAATAGCCAAGCGTCCGCGTCTTGGGCAGTCGGATGGCCTCGGCGAGCGCTCCATATCGATTCTTAGCAGGTTGATTCGCGGCGAGCGATCCTTACCTTTTGGGCTGTCCGACGGGCGCGAGGAATGATCGGCATTTCGCACGAGTATTCCGATAGCCGCAACGAGCCAGTCCGTATCCATAACTGTCTTCATCGAAGTTTCATGACCAATTACCCCCAATTATTCAGTCTTCAAGGCAAGATCGCCGTCGTGCTGGGCGCGGCGTCCGGCATCGGTCAGGCGTCGGCGCACGCGCTGGGCGCGATGGGCGCCTATGTGATGTGCGCGGACCGCGACGAGGATGGCGCGCAAACCACGGCGCAGCAGATCATCGACGGCGGCGGTGCGGCCGGCTGGATGCAGACCGATGCCGCCAGCGGCGAATCCATCGCGCAATTGGCCGCCAGCGTTCTGGACGCGCAAAACAGGATCGACATCGCGGTCGCGACCCCGGCGCTGAACATCCGAAAGCTGATTGTCGATTACACGGAAGAAGAGTTCGACCAGGTGGTGAACCTGAACCTGCGCGGCGCGTTTCATTTCATGCGTCACTTCGGCCGGCCGATGATGCAGCAGGGCGCGGGCAGCATGATTCTATGTTCGTCGATGCGCGCGGTGACGATCGAGCCGGGGCTGGGCATCTATGCGGCCACTAAGGCCGGCATCGAGCAAATGGTCAAGGCGTTTGCGGCCGAGGTCGGCAGCTACGGCGTGCGCGTCAACGCGGTGATGCCGAGCATCATCGAGACCCGACTGACCGAGCCGCTGAAGGAACGTCCCGAGATCTACAACACCTACGCTGGCCACACCGTGCTGAACCGGTGGGGACAGCCGTCAGAGGTGGGTGCTGCGGTGGCGTTTCTGGCGTCGGATGCCGCGAGCTATATCTCGGGCAGCAGCCTGGCGGTGGATGCGGGGTGGACGGCGATCGACGGGCCGCCCACGGGTCTGACGCGGACGCGGCCGTCTGAATAATCGCGGTGGAGCTTTGTGGCGCTCGGTGGCGTTACGATGGTGACCCTTTGGTTCCGTCGCACACCGGCCAGACTGGCTGGTTTGCCGTTTACCGACCATCAACGCCTAGCCGTTGAGACGCGCTAGGCTTGCCCGGGAGAATGTTCACGTGATGACGTTCGAATCGCAGAGGGGAAAATACTTCGTTCTCAGCGCAAGCCTCTGGCGGGATGGTATTGGTCCGGGCCTTGTGATCGCCAACGAGGAAAAGCTGATTCGGCCTGGCATGTACACGATGGACCCGCCCGACGGCGATCCTTTGCAATACTGCGAACGGCCGCACATCGTCCATGTTCCTGAAGAAGGCGGAGCGCTTCGGCAGTTCGAGCAGTGGTCCGGCATCTGGATCGTCTCGGAGCCGTTGAAGCGGGTGTTCGAATCCGTCGATCCCCAGGCCTTTGTATTCAGCGCTTGCGACTATACGCAGGCCGACGGCTCCCCAGGGCCGCAATACTATTTTTGCAGCGTGATGCGCACGCTTGACGCGCTGGATGTGGAAGCGTCGCGGGTCAAGAAGAAGTACGACCGGAATTTCTTTACCGGCGAAGACGAGCTGTATTACAGCGTTCTGGGCGGCGCCAATCTCGTGTTTCGAGAGGAGCGCATCGGCAGTGCGCACATATTTCATCAGAGGCAGATGTCGATCGACCCGGTTTGCGATCGGGTGATGTACGACGCGCTATGCGTTGCCGACCTGGATGGGGTGAGGCTTCGGGATGCGGCGGATTTGTGATTTCTAGATGGGTGTCGAGCGATCTTGAATCGCGGCCGCTGGTGAATGCAAGATGAACAGACATTGACTGGCCGTCCGCGGGGATGACGCGACATTTCTTCCGGAATGAGGGGACGGCGCGGATCGGTAAAGTGCGACAAGTATGGGGCTGAGGCGCCCTTGAAATCCCATCTCCAATCCATACGCCAAACTGAGTACAGCAGGCTGCCAAAACACTGCTAGCGTACGCCTTACTCCATTCGTTTTTCGGCCTGCAACTTGACTGGCGGCAGAGCCGTTGCCTGTACGCGATTTAACTATAAAGCCAGGCCGCAACGATTCAAATGAACGGCGGCATCCGTTATCCGTCAATCAAGCTTAGGGGTAGGCGATGCCAGATCCCATCAACTATGGTTCTGAAATTCGCATCGGCGTCGTGATGTACGGCGGCGTGTCGTTGGCCATTTATATCAATGGCGTGACGAACGAGATGTTCGAACTCGTGCGTGCGACGCAGCCTAACAGCTTGGGCGACGGCGTAGGGAACGATCAGCTGCGCAGTCGCGATGTCTATGCCAGGTTGTCGCGTCTGATCAACAACAAACCGCTGCGCGAGAAGTACGCCGAACTGCTGACGTCGGGTGATAACCCGGACGAATGGAGGTCGCTCGTTGGCACGCCGGAGTTTGCCTGCGATTGCAATCATGCCGGGCAGCCCGCGCGCTTCGTGATTGACGTAATCTCGGGCACGTCGGCCGGGGGGATCAACGGGATATTTTTAGCCAAGGCGCTGGCCAATAACGAGGAATTTGGCCTGCTGCGTAGGCTGTGGATCGAGGAGGGCGACATCGGGCTGTTGCTCAATGACAAACGCTCGTACACGGAAGGGCTGGATGTCGCGCTTACGCCGCGAGGTCGCCAGCCGAAATCGCTGCTCAATAGCGACCGAATGTATGTCAAATTGCTGCATGCGTTGCGCCAGATGAGCGAAACACCGAAAGAGCTGGGTGCCCTTCAGTCGCTAGTTGATGAGGTTGACCTGTTTGTTACGACGACTGATATTTCTGGCACCCTCGTCAGTCTGAAGCTACTCGACAAGGTCGTGTACGAAAGACGCCATAAGCAGTGTTTTCACTTTCAATTCGGCGCTGGGGGGGACGTCAATGACTTTGGTGTTGAAAACAACGCCTTTCTCGCATTTGCGGCACGTTGCACGTCGTCATTTCCGTTCGCGTTCGAGCCCATGAAGTTGCAGTCGTTGGTGGATTTGGGTTTCGCGAAAAAGCAAGAGGACCTGGGCCGTTGGAATGGCTTCTTCACCGGTCTTTCGCGTCAGGAGGTCGACAGTTGCGAGCATACACGCCGTGCTTTCGGCGACGGGGCTTATCTGGACAACAAGCCTTTCAGCTATGTGGTGAAGCAGCTAGCCGAACGCACGGCGGATCTTCCCATTGAACGCAAGCTCATGTATGTCGAGCCATCCCCCGAGCCGGGATTTGAATCTGAAGGGGCGGGGGTAGCAAAAGGTGCCGGCGAAGCCGCATCATCGGCGGTCTCGGATAAAAGTCGCCGAGCTCGCACTCCTAATGCGGTGGAGAATGCGGCCGCCGCGCTGCTTAGCATCCCCCAGTACGAGACGATCCGCGAAGATCTGGAGGTAGTGCTGCACAGGAACCGTACTGTGGAGCGCATCGAACGAATCGTGCGTCTTGGGGAATCCGATCTCGAGCAACAGAAGACACTGTTTACTGGCGACATAGGTGGCGGCAAGACGATTCCAGATTGGAAAACGCTGACCATGGAAGGCGTAATCAGCTACTACGGACGGGCATTTATTCCTTATTTTCGACTGCGGGTGGTCACAACGACCGATGTGCTCGCTCATGCGCTTGCCGCCAAATGGGACATCGATCGCTCCTCGTCGGAGTACCAGGCGCTTCGGATGTTGGTGTGGGAGTGGCGCGAGCGCCACTACAGCGATAACGGTGGCGATGGTAAAGAGACAATTGCGGCCTTCCTTGCGGAGTATGACCTGGATTATCGCTGGCGCCGGCTTGGCTTCCTGTTGCGCAAGATCGATCAAACGGTGCGGGTAATCAATGTATGTAGCGCTCAAGGCTCTCAAGAACTTGCGCCCGAAGATATGGTGGTATCTAAGCGTCTGAAATCAGACGCGCAATGGTCACAGTGGTTCAACGAGCCTGATCCGGTGCTCGACGCGTTGAAATGCCTGAAACGCTGTCTTGTCGGCCTGCGCCGTGATATCTCATTGCAGCGAAAAAAGCGCGTATCCGAGGTAGAACAGTCATCGTTGCCCGAGGCAAGGCGGCGCGAACTTAATACGGTCTTGGACGTCGTGCTGGGCGCGGACCCGACCGGTAAAGAGGTGCAGTCCGAAGACGGCAAGCCGATACCGCTCAAGTTGAACGCCAAAATGCTGAACGAGGCCGCTGCCGCACGCGGAACTCAGCAGGCGATGTATTGCAGAGTCCAGGCGCTGTATAAAGCTGCCGACGGCGCCCGCGGGTTGGTGGTGCTTAAGGAAGAACTGGAACGCAGCGTCGAATCACTGCAGCTGCTGGGGTCTTCGGCCGATGACGCGATAACAGATGGCGCTCGCGCGCTCTGGACCTTGCTCGGAGATCCGAGTCTCTCTGCGCCTAATGCATTCGGGACAGCTCGCGCCCCAGGGAGTGCTCCCGCAAAAATCGACGATCCGGCATCAAAAGACGTTTCGAAATTTGAATTGTCCTGCGAAGACCGAGCATCGCTCGATACCCCGGTGGGTCGCTCCGTGCGCAGATTCGTCAGCGAATACTATTTATTTTTTGATTCGTTCGATCAGATCAGCTTTCCTCTGTACTACGACAGCGGAGCCGGCGAACCGGCCTTCGTGGATGTGGTGCGTATCAGCCCACGCGACGCTACGGCACTTGTGGATGAGCGTAATGGAGAACGAAAGCTGGACGGCACCGCGCTCGCCAATTTCGGTGCTTTCCTTGACAAGCAGTGGCGACGCAACGACATTCTTTGGGGCCGCCTCGACGGCGCTGAACGTCTGATCCACGCCATGCTTCCGATGAGTGACGATTCGACCAAGAAAATACGGAATGAGCTCACCAAGCTTGCCCAACAGGCAATCCTGCGAGAGACATTTGCGCCGGAGCGCTCCGCCACCCTGATTCAGGCGTTTCGGGATGATCCGGAGATGCAGGATAAGCAGCGGTACAAAGAGCTGATGGCGATACTAAATTCGGCTCTGGGTGACTCGGAGCGGAACACATGCGCAGGCGTAAGGATGATCGTGGGCTGGAGCCGAAAGCTACGTTGGACAATCTGGCGCGAGGCGTGTCCGTTTTTGGCAAGGTGCTGGAAGGCGCCGCGGATCAGCACGGTATCGATAATGGCGCAAATATCGCTCGCTGGCTGGCTCGCATCGGGCTGTTTTTCCAGGGGCTGGTGATAGTTTCCTTGCCGCAGACATGGGGTGGCAACTGGTGGCGAGCTGGATTGTGGGCGTTTTATATTGTTGCGGTTGGCCTGCTGTTGCTGGGCATCGCATCCCACAGTCGAGATGTGATTGTGCTTGCCGGGACTGTCTTGTTCATCACAATAGTGGTTCATCTGACATCCGCCATCATGCGTGACTTCATGGAGGGGCGACGACGTTGGCTGGGAGTCGTGGCAGGCTTCTAGAAGCTGGCCCTGCTGGCGCTAGTAGTGCTAGGGGCGCTTACGGCAGGCCAATGGGCGTTCTGTGATGGGGCGATCACGGCTGAGCTGAACCGTGAAAGGTCGGTTTTTTGCCCCGGACAGGAACTCGTGGCGCAACGTGATCGATGACTCTTTGTCGTTGGTCTTTTGGATAACCAGCGCGCCGCACACCAAGCACTAACATTTGGCGGCCGCGCGCTTACCCCACCCGCCCCATAATGCTCAGCGCCACCGCCTCGGCAATCTTGATCCCATCCACCCCCGCCGACAAAATCCCGCCCGCATAACCCGCGCCTTCGCCAGCAGGAAACAATCCCTGCGTGTTGATGCTCTCCAGCGTCTCGTTATCCCGCTTGATGCGAATCGGCGACGAAGTCCGGGTCTCGACGCCCGTGAGCACGGCATCGGGCATGTTGAAGCCCTTGATGCTTTTGTCGAAGGCGGGCAATGCCTCGCGAATCGCGGTGATGGCGAAGTCGGGGAGGGCGGTGGCCAGGTCGGTCAGGTGCACGCCCGGCGTGTACGAGGGCTGAACCGCGCCGAACTCCGTCGAGGCCTTTCCTTCCAGAAAATCCCCCACCAATTGCCCAGGCGCGCTGTAGTTGCGGCCGCCCAGCTCGAAAGCCTGCGATTCCCACTTGCGCTGGAAGTCGACACCGGCCAGCACATGCTCCGGGTAATCGACCTCGGGCGAAATCCCCACGACGATGCCCGCATTCGCATTGCGTTCGTTGCGCGAATACTGGCTCATGCCGTTGGTGACGACGCGGTTGGGTTCCGACGTGGCCGCGACGACCGTGCCGCCGGGGCACATGCAGAAGCTGTAGACGGAGCGGCCGTTGCTGGCGTGATGGACCAGCTTGTAGTCGGCGGCGCCCAGGATCGGGTGGCCGGCGTTGGGGCCGAAGCGCGCGCGGTCGATGAGGGATTGCGGGTGTTCGATCCGGAAGCCGATGGAGAAGGGCTTGGCTTCCATGAACACGCCCTGGTCGCGCAGCATCTGGAAGGTGTCGCGCGCGCTGTGGCCGATGGCGAGGACGACGTGGTCGGCTTCGATGTGTTCGCCGTTTGCCAGCGTGACGCCGGTGACCTTGCCGTTCTCGCGGTGCAGCGTTTCAACCCGGCTGGAGAAGCGGACTTCGCCGCCCAGCTTGGTGATGGTGTCGCGCATGACTTCGACCATGCCGACCAGGCGGAACGTGCCGATGTGAGGCTTGCTGACGTAGAGGATTTCTTCGGGTGCGCCCGCCAGGACGAATTCCTTCAAGACCTTTTCGCCGTAGTGCTTGGGGTCCTTGATCTGGCTGTAGAGCTTGCCGTCCGAGAACGTGCCGGCGCCGCCTTCGCCGAACTGGACGTTGGAGTCCGGGTTCAGGACGCGTTTGCGCCACAGGCCCCAGGTGTCTTTGGTGCGTTCGCGCACGGCCTTGCCGCGTTCTAGGATGATGGGCTTGAAGCCCATTTGCGCCAGGACGAGCCCGGCAAACAGGCCACAGGGGCCGGTGCCGATGACGATGGGGCGCTTGTTGAGCGTGGCGGGCGCCTGGGCGACGAATTTGTATTCGGTGTCCGGAGACGGTTTGACGTTGCGGTCGTCGTGAAAGCGTTTGAGGATCTCGGCTTCGTTGGCCACGTCGACATCCAGCGCGTAGATGAGCAGGATGTTGTGCTTTTTGCGCGCGTCGTAGCTGCGCAGGAAGATGGTGAAGCCGTTCAGGTCGCTGGCCGGAATGCCCAGTTTCTTGAGGATTGCCGCGGGCAGTTCCTCGGGCGTGTGGTTCAACGGCAGCTTGATTTCAGACAGACGCAACATGCTAGGGGGTCCAGACAGAGGGGCGATCACAACGTCGCCAAACGCGGATTGTACTGGACGGCCGGCCGGGCAGGCCATCAGCTCGGGCTGGTGGCGGACCCTATTTCTTGGCCGCCGGTCACGCGGTGGCAACAGCCGTTGGCAACGGTCCAGGGGTGAGGTGTTGCGTAGTCGGCGGCCGGGATGAGCCCGGGATACGACGCGCGGCGTTGTTGATTTCACCGATCCTGGCGCGAGGAGTGAAGGGAACCTGGCGCGAGGTGTGAAGGGGAGTTAGCCCCATACCCAAATTGGAGGATGCAGCGATCATGCGGCACGCCTACCATTTGCTCCGCTATCAAGCGGAATTGGGGAAGGCAATGACGGCATCTGTGTTGTTGCAGTTCGTCGCCATCGGCGTCATAGCCGGTGCTCTCGGCCAAGGAATACGCGCGATCGTCGGGATCAAGAAGGCCAGCGACGAGGTCGCGGCGGAAGGATCGACGCTCCGTTCGGAAGGGTTGGACGTTTCTCGATTGGTTCTCAGCGTGTTCATCGGCGGCACGGCTGGCGGTGTCGGTATCTTTACCATCACGGGATTTCATGTGACCGCCTACACGAACATTTCGGTCGAAATGTTCTTTGGTGTCGTGGGCATTGGATATGCCGGTACGGATTTCATTGAAGGATTTGTTCGAACGCAACTGCCTAACCGAGGGGCGGCGGCGTTGGCTTTGAGTGGACAGGCGCAGCGAGCCTCGCCCGAAATCTACATACCACCCCCTGTCCCAGATCTAATCAAGCAAAGCTGCGAGAGGCTGCTACGGATTCCCGCAAATGCCTCCGATTGCTCGGGCTTCGCCAAAGCGGTGGCAGCCGAGTTCGGCGTCACGATGACCGGGCTGGCCAATGACATCGCGGATCAGTTGACGTCCGCCAATGGTTGGACGGAGCTAGGGTCAGATGCGCAGGCCGGCAGGCGAGCCGCTGAGGCGGCTGCGCGTGGTGAATTTGTGATCGGAGCCAGGAAGGAAGTGGGCAATGGGCACGTTGTCGTTGTGGTCGAAGGGATGCCGCTCGCACATGACAAGTATCCGTTTTGCTACTGGGGAAAGCTGAATGATCCAGCCAATGCTGGTTTCAACAGGACGGCAAACTGGGCATGGGACCGGGCTTCGCGCGATAGCGTCACCTATGCGAGCCGCAAAATTTCCTAGAGATCGCAGGCTTTTTCGCAGCATGCCAGCGCTTCGTGGGACATGAAGAGTGTGCATCATCAACGCTGCCGACTACGGTCTAACCGCAGGTTGCCAAAACACGTCTCAGAACAGTTTCAGCGCCTGCGCCACCCATATTGCCAGACCGATGGCGATGCCGATCAGAAGTGTCTTGCGAAGCCCGCCGCGTGCCGGAACCGCGCCCGGGGCGGGATCCGCCGCCAGGTTTTCGAGGGATGCGCGATTCGCGCCAGGCGATGTCGTCATCGGCGCGTCGGGCGATTCCGTCTCGATGGTGAACACGGGCCGGGCCTGCCGATCAGGCGTCAAACTACTCAGATCTTTGGTGTCCAAGCCCGCGCCGCGCAGCATGTCCCACAGGCCCTCCATGCCCTGGCCATTGCGCAGGGCCTCGATGCGCTCGCGCTCGGCGCGGGGCACCTCGTCCAGGCTGCCGTAGCGGCGTCCGTTCACGGTGACGGCGCCATCGTCGATCTGGACGTTGAACGTCTTGCCGTTTTCGGTGCCTGAATAGCGCCACGATTCACTGACCGACACGCCATCCATCCCGCCATCCAGCAGGGCTTCAATCTGCGTGCGCTGTTCGGGCGTGAGGTCCGTCGTGGAACTCCAGCTGCGGGTGGTCGTCGAACTGCGCCAGGTCTTTGTGTTGTCGTTCATGTGGGATCTGTCATGGGTTGCAGGCGCCGCCGGCTGAGCCGTTGCCACGGCCTTCACGCATCGCGCAATGCCGCGCAAATATACCGAATCCATTCACCTTGCTGTCAGAAAAGCCCACATTTGCGGGCTTCTTACGTTGTCCTTAAAGCAAAAGACTTTCCCACGTCAAGAAATTCCATCTGATACGGTCGAACGAGCAGATCAGAAGCGCATAATGCCGACACCTGCTCTTACGTCCCTTTTCAAAGAGCAGTGTTGATTTTGAGCAAGAAAAGAGCGTGTTGTCACTAGCTCGGGCAGTTCGTGTTTCCAGGTTTCATGTTCGGTAGCGCGCTAGGACAACTTGGAGTATTCACGGAGATGTCCATGACTGATGACGCACAGCCGCGCCGGCGGTTTCTGCAAACGATGGCCATTGTGCCAGCGTCGACGCTGGCGATCGGCGGCCTGACCGTCGGCTGTACCAACGCCGCCGACGGCAATGCCGCAAAAGCGGCCAAGCCCTACGAGCCCACCTATTTCACCAAGGCCGAATGGGCCTTCATCGTTGCCGCGGTGGATCACCTGATTCCCGCCGACGAGTACGGCCCTGGCGCCATCGTGGCCGGCGTGCCCGAGTTCATCGACCGTCAGATGGAGACGCCCTTTGGCCACGGCAAGCTGTGGTACATGGACGGGCCGTTCCACACCGATCAGGTGCCGGAACTGGGCTACCAGCTCGACCAGAATCCCCGCCAGGTCTATCGCAACGGCATCGAGGCCTGTGACGCTTGGTGCGTGAAGACGCACGGCAAGGCGTACGCCGAACTCGACAAGGCCCTGCAGGAACAGATCCTGAAGGATCTGCAGTCGGGCAAGATCGCCTTCGAATCCGTGCCGTCCAAGACGTTCTTCAGTTTCCTCTTGGCCAACACCAAGGAAGGTTTCTTTGCCGATCCGATCTACGGCGGCAACAAGAACATGGTGGGCTGGAAGATGGTGGGCTTTCCCGGCGCGCGCGCCGATTTCATGGACTGGGTCGACCAGCCCAACGTGAAGTATCCCTATGGCCCCGTGTCGATTTCTGGGGAGAAGGGTTAAATCATGGCGATCAAGAAAGACAAAGTTGATGCGGTACTGGTCGGATTCGGCTGGACCGGCGCGATCCTGGGTCAGGAACTGACCGAAGCGGGCTTGCAGGTGCTGGCGCTGGAGCGCGGCGGCATGCAGGACACGCCCAAGGACGCGGAATACCCCAAGGTGATCGACGAGCTGAAGTATTCGGTGCGCGGTTATCTGTTCCAGGACCTGTCCAAGGAAACCGTGACGATCCGCCACGGCGTGGATGACGTGGCCGTGCCGTACCGCCAGAACGGTTCGTTCCTGCTGGGCACGGGCGTGGGCGGCGCGGGCTTTCACTGGAACGGCATGCACTACCGCGTGCTGCCCGAAGAGCTGGAGCTGCGCACGCGTTATGAGACGCGCTATGGCAAGAAGTTCATTCCGGAAGGCATGACGATCCAGGACTTCGGCGTGACCTACGACGAGCTCGAACCGTACTTCTCGAAGTTTGAATACGTGTGCGGCACGTCGGGCAAGGCCGGCAATCTGAACGGCAAGATCGTCGAAGGCGGCAATCCGCTGGAAGGCAAGCGCAGCAAGGAATTCCCGCTGCCGCCGCTGGCCACGACCTACGGCGCATCGCTGTTCGACAAGGCTGCGCGCGAAGTCGGCTTCAATCCGTATCCCACGCCGGCCGCCAACGCATCGGGCCCTTACACCAACCCGTACGGCGTGCGCCTTGGCCCCTGTAATTTCTGCGGCTTCTGCGAAAACTACGGCTGCTACATGTATTCGAAGGCCTCGCCGCAGACCACGATTCTGCCGGTTCTGCTGAAGAAGCCGAATTTCGAGCTGCGCACGCGTTCGCAGGTCATCAAGGTCAATCTGGATTCGACCGGCAAGAAGGCCGTCGGCGTGACCTACATCGACGCGGACGGCAACGAGATCGATCAGCCCGCGGATCTGGTGATCCTGTCGGCGTATCAGATGCACAACGTGCGTCTTCTGCTGCTGTCAGGCATCGGCAAGCCGTATGACCCGAAGACGAACGAGGGTGTGGTCGGCAAGAACTACGCCTACCAGATGAACGGCGCGGTCAACGTGCTGCTGCCCAAGGGCACGCAGCTGAACCCGTTCGTCGGCACCGGCGCGGGCGGCGTGGGCATGGACGACCTGAACGGCGACCAGTTCGACCACGGTCCGCTGGGCTTTGTGGGCGGCGCCAGCATCCGTCACGTGCGCTACGGCGGCCGTCCGATCAAGCAGACACCGACGACGCCGGGCACCCCGACGTGGGGCACGGCCTGGAAGGCGGGCGTACAGGACGCGTATCAGCGCTTCATGACGATCGGCATTTCCGGGTCGGTGATGTCGTACCGCGACGCCTATCTGTCGCTCGATCCGACCTACAAGGACGCCTACGGCCAGCCGCTCTTGCGCATGACGTTCGACTGGCACGACAACGAGTTCGACATGCTGGGCTACATGGGCAAGCGCATGGAGACCGTGGCAAAGGCCATGAATCCTGAAAAGCACTTCGTGGCCGTGCGCAAGAAGGGCGCGCGCTACGACACGCGCGTCTATCAGAGCACGCACAACACGGGCGGCGCCATCATGGGCTCGAACCCCAAGGAAAGCGTGGTCAACAAGTACCTGCAGAGCTGGGATGTGCCGAACGTGTTCGTGATGGGCGCCTGCGTGTTCCCGCAGAACATGGGCTACAACCCGACCGGTCTGGTCGGCGCGCTGGCTTACTGGGCGGCGCAGGCGATCCGCGAGCAGTACCTGAAGAACCCCGGCCCGCTGGTCCAGGCTTAAGGAGACGGAACAATGATCAAGCACACCATTGTTGCGGCCGTCTCGGCCCTGTCTGCCCTGGTTGCCGGCGCCGCATTTGCGGCCGACGGCACGCCCGCATCGACCGACGCGCAAATGATCAAGCAGGGCGAGTACCTGTCGCGCGCCGGCGACTGTATCGCCTGCCACACGGCGTCGGGCGGCAAGCCTTTTGCCGGCGGTCTGGGCATCGATTCGCCGCTGGGCATGATCTATTCGACGAACATCACGCCGGATAAGGAAACGGGCATCGGCAATTATTCGTACGAGGACTTCGACAGGGCCGTGCGCCACGGCGTGGCCAAGGACGGACACTCGCTGTACCCGGCCATGCCTTACACCGCCTACGCCAACGTCACCCCCGACGATGTGAAGGCCTTGTACGCCTACTTCATGCACGGCGTCGAGCCCGTGAAGCAGGAGAACAAGGACACCGATATCGTCTGGCCGATGTCGATGCGCTGGCCGTTGACGGTGTGGCGCTGGGTGTTCGCGCCGGATGTCGCGACGGCGCCTGTGACGGTGAACACGAGCGGCGCGGACAAGCAGGCGCTGCTGCGCGGCCAGTACCTCGTTGAAGGCCTGGGCCATTGCAGCACCTGCCACACGCCGCGCGGCGTGGCCTTGCAGGAAAAGGCGCTGACCGACGCGGACGGCTCGGCCTTCCTGTCGGGCGGCGTGGTCGAAGGCTGGCTGGCCAAGAATCTGCGCGGCGACGCGACCGACGGCCTGGGCGCCTGGACCAAGGAAGACATCACGACCTTCCTGAAGTCCGGCCGCAATGGTCACTCGGCGGCGTTCGGCGGCATGGCGCAAGTGGTCGAGGAAAGCACGCAGCACCTGACCGACGACGATCTGAACGCCATCGCGGTGTACCTGAAAAGTCTGCCGCCGGTGAACAAGGACGCCACCAAGCCGCTGGCCTATGACGAGTCCGTGGCCCAGGCGCTGCGTACCGGCAAGGACAAGAGCGACGGCGCCATGGCCTTCCTGAACAACTGCGCGGCTTGCCATCGCAGCACGGGCAAGGGCTATACCGAGACGTTCCCGCAGCTCGCGTTGAGCTCGACGGTCAACTCGGCCGATCCGGCGTCGTTGATCCACATCGTGCTCAAGGGCGCGCAGATGCCGGGCACGGCGTCGGCGCCGACTGCGTATGCGATGCCGGGCTTTGACTGGCGCATGACCGACAAGGAGGTCGCCGACGTGGTGAGCTTCGTGCGGTCGAGCTGGGGCAACAAGGGCGCAGCGGTCAGCGCGTCCGACGTGGCCAAGGTGCGTAAGGACATTGGCGCGGCGCCGCAGCCGGTGCACGCGCAGTGATGTGACGATGTCGTGATCGACGGTCCCGCCGCTTTACCGGCGGGATGGCAGACGGCGCCGGAGAGTCTGAGGCTTTTCGGCGCCGTTTTTCATGCGCGGGTTTTATACGGGGCTTCCATGCGGGGCTCACATGCGGGGCTCACATGCAGGGCTCACATGCGGGGCTCACATGCAGGGCTCACATGCAGGGCTCACATGCAGGGCTTACATGCATGGCTTACAAGCAGGGCTTACATGCCGGGGGCTTTGCCCGCAGCTTTCATGCGCGTTTTTTTGCAATGACGGATGCGAGGTTTGACAAGCCGCGGACATCGGCGCAAGCTGCGCAACATGTCCCGGACGCACGCGCCTTCCGCCCTGATTATTGCCACCATCGGTTCGATGGTGGGTTAGCGCGTTTACCGGACATCGCTACACAAACCCGCCACGAGGCGGGTTTGTCGTTTCCGCCTCCTGGTTTTTCTGCCGACAGGAGCTTTCCATGCCTTCCCCTGAAACCGTCCACACCGCTGCCGAACCCATGCTGCATTTCCTGTGCGGCAAGATCGGCGCGGGCAAATCCACGCTGGCTGCCCGATTGGCGGTGCAGCCCCGGACCCTTCTGCTCAGCGAAGACCGCTGGCTGGCGGCGCTGTATCCGGGCGAAATCGTGGACGTGGCAGACTACGGGCGCTGCGCCAGCCGCCTGCGCAATGCCATGGGCAGCCACGTCGTCGCGCTGGTGGCGGCCGGGATTTCTGTAGTGCTGGATTTTCCGGCCAACACGCGTCGCAGCCGCGAGTGGCTGCGCGACGTGGCCCATGAGGCGGGGTGCGCCCATACGCTGCATTATCTGGACGTGCCCGATGCGGTCTGCAAGGCCAGGCTGCGCGCGCGCAATGCGTCCGGCGAACACCCCTTTACCACCAGCGACGACGAATACGACGCCATCACGGCGTATTTCGTGGAGCCCGAAGAAGAAGAGGGGCTGATCATCGTCAGGCACGCTTCAACAGAATCCGGACCGGCCGGCCTGCTATGATTACTGGATAAATAAACAGTCCGCCCGGCCGCCGCCGATGTTGCCCCCGCACCGTTACTACTATCTGCACAATTTCCAGCGCGCGCTGGCGTGGGTCTCGGACCGCTACGCCGACCTGCTGGACGAAGACGATTGCCGCTTTCTGGCGAATTTCGCGGCGTTGCCGCAGGCGTCGCAGGCATTGATGGTGCGCATGCTGATGCGGCGCGGGCCGTGGTTTCGGGCCAGCCGGCTGGTGTACGAAGAGATCCCGGCCGTCGAAGAGGCGGCCGCCGCGCTGGAAGCGCTAGGGTGGCTGGACACGCGGGCTCCGATGTCGCTGGATGAACTGTTTGCACTATTGACCAAGCCCGAACTGTGCCGCGTGTTCGCATCGCAGGCGGCAGCCAGGCCGGGCACGCGCAAGGCCGACATGCTGGAGACGCTGCGGGCGGACATGCCCGATGCCCGACCGTTCTGCGGCTGGGCGCCCGATTCCCTGGAGGCCGTCTGGCGCGTGATGGTGGCGGACCGCTGCGAACGGCTGCGTCTCATGTTTTTCGGCAATCTGCATCAGGATTGGTCGGAATTCGTGCTGGCGGACCTGGGCGTATTTCAATACGAGACCGTGCCGTTCGATGCGGCGTCGCGGGCGTTTCAGACGCGGGCGGACGTGGACTGCTATCTGGCGTTGCATGCGTGCAGGCAGGCGCTGGACGAAGGCGGGGCCGTGGACGACCTGCTGCGTGCTGCACAGGAGTGCGTCAGCGGCAACGCCTGGCTGGAAAAGCGTCGCGCCAAGGTGTTGCTGCGCATCGGGCAGGCGTGCGAAAGGGCGCAGGACTGGGAAGCCGCCCAGCGCGTGTACGCGGCCTGCGGCTATCCCGGCGCGCGGCATCGGCGCATCCGGGTGTACGAGCGGATGCAGCGGTTCGAGGACGCGATGGCGCTGGCCATGACGGCGGCGAACGCGCCCGAGAGCGAAGAGGAAAGCCAACGCGTGGCGCGCATGATGCCGCGGTTGCGGCGCGGGCTGGGGCAGGGC
>DMTA01000573.1:0-7042 GCA_003454835.1 Achromobacter sp.
GCGCCTCGCTTGCCGCCGCCCCAACTTGGTGCGCGGCGAAGCCGTCAGCCCTTGGGCGTCTCGTCGGGAATGGTGTCGGCCTCGCGCATCCAGACCACCGATTCCGAGTCGCTGGGCGCGCGCCAGTCGCCGCGCGGCGACAGCGAACCGCCGGAGCCCACCTTGGGCGCGTTCGGAATGCAGGTGCGCTTGAACTGGCTGGTCCGGAAGAATTTGTCCAGGAAGATCTTCAGGTTGCGCTTGATGGCGGCCAGATCGTACTGGTTGCGGACGACGTGTCCGGCTTCGGGCCAGGCGCCGGCCTCGCGGTCGCGCCAGGCCGTCCACGACAGGAACGCGACCTTGGTCGGCGCAAAGCCGTAGCGCAGCGTGTAGTACAGGTTGAAGTCCTGCAGTTCATAGGGGCCGATGGACGCTTCGCTCTTCTGCTCGGGCTTGTCGTCGGCCCCGCCCGGCACCAGCTCGGGGCTGACGTCCGTGCCCAGCACGTCCAGCAGCACCTGCGCGCCGTCGTCTCCGAGGCGGCCGGATTCGGCGACCCAGCGCACGAGATGCGTGATCAGTGTCTTGGGCACGCTGGCGTTGACGCTGTAGTGCGACATGTGATCGCCCACGCCGTAAGTGCACCAACCCAGTGCAAGCTCGCTGAGGTCGCCCGTCCCGATGACGATGGCATTGCTGAAGTTGGCCAGGCGGAACAGGTGGTTGGTGCGCTCGCCCGCCTGCACGTTCTCGAACGTGATGTCGTAGACCGGCTCGCCGTTGGCATAGGGATGGCCCAGGTCCTTGAGCATCTGCAGGCAGCTCGGACGGATGTCGATCTCGGACGCCGTGCAGCCCACCACCGCCATCAGGCGGCGCGCCTGCTGCAGGGTGCGGGTGCTGGTGGCAAAGCCCGGCATCGTGACGGCCAGGATGTTCGCGCGCGGCAGGTCCAGGGCGTCCATGGCCTTGGCGCAGACCAGCAGCGCGTGCGTGGAATCCAATCCGCCCGAAATGCCGATGACCACCTTCTTCATGCCGCTGGCGGACAGGCGCTGCACCAGCGCCTGCACCTGGATGTTGTAGACCTCCTGGCAGCGCGCGTCGCGGCGCTGGGGGTCGGCCGGCACGTAGGGGAAGCGCGCCACGCGCCGTTCGAGCGGCAGTTCGGCGTCTTCCAGCGGCGGATTCACCGGCACCGCCACGCGGCGGAACTTGCGGACCTCGTCATGGTGGCGGCGTACGGATTGCCCGAACGTGCTCTGGCGCATGCGTTCGCGCGACAGGCGTTCCAGGTCGACATCCGAGAACAGCAGATGGGAATGATTCAGGAAGCGTTCGGATTCGGCCAGCAGCTCGCCGTTTTCGTAGATGAGCGCCTGGCCATCCCAGGCCAGATCCGTCGAGGATTCGCCCCGCCCGGCCGACGTGTACATATAGGCCGACAGGCAGCGCGCCGACTGCTGCGACACGAGCTGGTGGCGGTATGCGGACTTGCCGACGACGATGTTGGAGGCAGACAGGTTGACCAGCACCGTGGCGCCGGCCAGCGCGGCGTAGGACGAAGGGGGAATCGGCACCCAGACGTCTTCGCAGATTTCGACGTGAAACTGGAACAGCGGCAGCTTTTCCATCTGGAACAGCAGCTCGGCGCCGAACGGGACTGTCTGGCCCAGCAGGTCGATCTGCGTGTCGATGGCGCAATCGGCGGCGCTGAACTGGCGGGCTTCGTAGAACTCGCCGTAGTTGGGCAGATAGGTCTTGGGCACCACGCCGAGGATGCGGCCGCCCGCCGCCACCACGGCGCAGTTGAACAACTGGTGGGCCACCCGCAACGGCGCGCCGACGACGATGGCGATATCCAGGTCGGCCGTGGCCTCGACCACCTGCGCCAGCGCCGCCTCGCAGGCGTCCAGCAAGGCTTTCTGGTGAAAGAGGTCGTCGCAGGTGTAGGCCGACAGGCCCAGTTCGGGAAACGCCGCCAGCACGGCACCGCCCTGGGCGGCCTGCAGCGCCAGCGCGATGGTCTGCGCGGCGTTGAAAGCGGGATCGGCGACCCGGCACTCGGGCACGCCGACCGCGACCCGGGCGAAGCCGTGGGAATACAGGTTGAAAAACGGGTTCGACATCGGGTTTTCGCCTGGAGTTTCGCTGGGATTTGTGCCTGGAGGCCCGGATTTCCATGGCCCCGAAAACAACCGCCGGATTATCTCACGGCCCTCTGGCGGCGGCGTGCCTCCGGACTGGAGAGCGTCGTCGCGTCATCACGCAGGAAACGGACGCCCCGCGTGGCAGCCTGGCGCGAGGGCCACGCAGACCGGACCCTTGTACTAACGCGGCATCTTGCCGTCAGTCAGCCCCCGCTCGAACGGCAGGGCCGCGTCGCCGTCCACGCCAGACCCCTGCCGGTCGCGTTCCGCGGACAGCGCCGCCTGGATGGCGCTGTCGCGCAGGTAGCTGCCCATCGCGCCAATGTCCGCCCCCGACGGCTGCTGATACAGGCGCAGGCCCAGTTCCGGCAGGATGGCCAGCAGATGGTCGAAGACGTCGCCCTGGATTCGCTCGTACTCGACCCACGCAGTCACCGCGGTAAAGCAATAGACCTCGACCGGGATGCCCTCAGACGTGGGCTCCATCATGCGCACCATCATCGCCATGTCCTGGCGGATTTCCGGATTCTGCTTCAGGAAGGCCAGCGCGTAGGCCCGCAGCGTGCCGATGTTGGTCAGGCGGCGCCGGTTGGCCGGCACGCTGGCCAGTTCGCCCAGCGTCTGGTTGGCCTGGACGATGTCCTGGGTCTTGGACTGCAGGTAGTCGTGCAGCAGCCGGAACTTCATCAGGCGCTGCGCCTCGTCGTCGGTCAGAAAGCGCACGCTGGCGGCGTCGATGCGGATGGTGCGCTTGATGCGCCGGCCGCCCGATTCGAACATGTGCCGGTAATTGCGGTAGCTTTCCGAGAACAGCTTGTAGGTCGGCACCGTGGTGACGGTGTTGTCCCAGTTCTGCACCTTGACGGTATGCAGGGCGATGTCCTTGACGAAGCCGTCGGCGTTGCATTGCGGCATCTCGATCCAGTCGCCGATGCGCAGCATGTCGTTGCTGGTGAGCTGCGTGCTGGCCACCAGCGACAGCAGCGTGTCCTTGAACACCAGCAGCAGCACCGCCGACAGCGCGCCCAGGCCGGAGATCATCCACAGCGGCGAGCGGTCGATCAGGATGGAAAGCACCAGAACGGTGCATACCGCCGCCAGGATCAGCTTGCCGATCTGGATGTAGCCCTTGATGGACCGGGTCTGCGCGCGGGTCGTGGCCGAATACGTATCCTGCCAGGCGCTCAGCACGCCCGAGAACGCGATGAACACGCAGATCCAGGCGCCCGCGTGCGCCAGCCGGCCGACAACGCTGACCGCCCGTTCGGCGTGGGGCACCAGGTCGATGCCCACGGACACCACCGCAAACGGCACCGCGTACCAAAGGTTCTGATACGCGCGGCGGCGCTGCAGCGCCTTGTCCCAATCGCCGTGTCCGCTGACCACGAGCAGCCGGTGCGCCAGCAGCAGGACCACCCGCGCGACCACCCATTGCACGAACAGCGCGGTCAGGATGAGCGCGCCGATGCCGATCAGCGTCTGCGCCCAGATCTCCCGGGGCATATGGGTATCAATTTGGGTGACTAGCTCTTCCCATTCCAGGGGCATGGATCCGTACTCGCTTTACAGGGTCTTGAAACCAGGGTCTTGAAACCAGGGTCTTGCACTGCCCGGGATTATCCGACAACTCGCGCCGTACGCGGGTTCCGGCCCCGCATACGGCCCGCCGTCGCCCGGCGTGGCGCAAGGCCCTATAATCCTGCCCATCATGGCAAAGACTCCCTCCCCCGATCAAAACCAGTTCGCCAACAAGGCGCAGGCCTGGTCCGCCCGGTTCTCCGAGCCGGTTTCCGAACTCGTCAAACGCTACACGGCGTCCGTGGATTTCGACAAGCGCCTGGCGCGCCACGACATCCAGGGCTCGCTCGCGCACGCAGACATGCTGGCCGCCCAGGGCATCATCGGCGCCCAGGACCTGGCCGACATCCAGCGCGGCATGACCCAGATCCTGTCCGAAATCGACGCCGGTTCGTTCCAGTGGCTGCTCGACCTGGAAGACGTCCATCTGAACATCGAAAAGCGCCTGGTGGAACTGGTGGGCGATGCGGGCAAGCGCCTGCACACCGGCCGTTCGCGCAACGACCAGGTCGCCACCGACATCCGTCTTTGGCTGCGTGACGAAATCGACACGCTGCAGGTGCTGCTGCGCCAGCTGCGCCACGCCCTGGCGACGGTCGCGCTGGAAAACGCCGGCACCATCATGCCGGGCTTCACGCACCTGCAAGTGGCCCAGCCCGTCACCTTTGGTCATCACCTGCTGGCTTACGCCGAAATGTTCGGGCGCGACGCCGAGCGCCTGGCCGATTGCCGCCGCCGTGTGAACCGCCTGCCGCTGGGCGCCGCCGCCCTGGCCGGCACGTCGTTCCCCATCGACCGCGAACGCGTCGCCAAGACCCTGGGCTTTGAAGGCGTGTGCCGCAACTCGCTGGACGCCGTCTCCGACCGCGACTTCGCCATCGAATTCTGCGCCGCCGGCGCGCTGATCATGACGCACGTCTCGCGCCTGTCCGAAGAGCTGGTGCTCTGGATGAGCCCGCGCGTGGGCTTCATCGACCTGGCCGACCGCTTCTGCACCGGCAGCTCGATCATGCCGCAGAAAAAGAACCCCGATGTGCCTGAACTTGCCCGTGGCAAGACCGGCCGCGTCAACGGCAACCTGGTCGCGCTGCTGACCCTGATGAAGGGCCAGCCCCTGGCCTACAACAAGGACAACCAGGAAGACAAGGAAGGCCTGTTCGACACGGCGGACACGCTGCGCGACACGCTGACGATCTTCGCGGACATGGCCGGCGGCATCAAGGTCAAGGCCGACAACATGCGCGCCGCAGCGCTGCAGGGCTTTGCCACCGCCACCGACCTGGCCGACTACCTGGTCAAGCGCGGCGTGCCCTTCCGCGACGCCCACGAAGTCGTGGCCCACGCCGTGCGCGACTGCGAACAGCGCGGCTGCGATCTGGCCGACCTGTCCACCGCGGAACTGACGGCCTACCACCCCAGCATCACCGAAGACGTGCATCAGGTGCTGACGCTGGAAGGCTCGGTCGCCGCGCGCAAGCACGTGGGCGGCACCGCTCCCGAACGCGTGGCTGAAGAAGCCCAGCGCGTGCTGGCTGAGACTGCCGAAGGCTGATTGCCGGTTCATGCTTTGACGTCAAGGCCCCCTTTTGGGGGCCTTGTCGTTTTCTGCGGCGCGGCGAGCCGATATGATGGCGCCTTTGCTGCTCCGTCCCCCAGACCATGCCCCTCACGCGCGCGCCGCTCAAGCCCTTTGCTCCGCTACGCATGTCCCTGACTGTACTGGCCGCTTCCACGCTGCTGGCTGGCGTCGGTGTGCCGCCAGCCCACGCCCAAACCGCCCGCAAACCCTCCCCCTACGAAAACGGCCGCCCCCTGCGCCCCGACGAAGTCGAGGCGCGCAAGGCCGAGGACGCGCGGTGGGGCGGCCCGCGGTTCCTGGGCAAGATCCAGACCCGGGCCGAATTCGATCAACTGGCGCGGGTCTACAACGCCGGCACGCCGCTGGAAATTCCGCACGTGCTGTTCGTCATCGACCGGCAACGCGCGGACCGCATCTACTACCTGCACACGCCCCGCTATGGGCTGCACGAAACCTTTGCGCGCGAGCGGCGTCTGCTGTCGGGCGACAAGGCCAAGCTGATCGCGCAGTACAAGGATCCAAACCGGCGACTGCTGTTCGGCACGCTGAGCTGGCAGAACGGTCTGCCGGGCTACACCTTTGAATTCTGGGAAGGCGATCTGCTGACGCCGGAACTGCTGACCCTGACCGCGCAGCGGCTGGCGGCCACTTTTTACGAGCCGCTGCGCTTCAAGAGCAATTCCACGCTGCAGGAGCAGACCGCGCGGCAGGCTGGGCTGGACGTTGTCACGCAAGAGGCGTTGCTGCGCGAGCAGACATTCCTGCCGCTGAACACCGGACGCGCGCAAGGCCGGCTGCGCATCGTCAAGTCCGTGGACGAGACGCCTGACCTTTCGCCCACCGACATCGTGGTGCTGGACGAGGTGCCCGTGGCGCTGACGCCGGTGGCCGGTCTGATCACGCAACGGCCGTCCACCCTGCTCTCGCATGTGAACCTGCTGGCCAAGGGCTGGCGCATTCCCAATGCCTACGTACGCGACGCCGTGGCGGCGTTGCGCGAGCATGACGACCAGTGGGTCGAGCTGATTGTCGAAAGCAACGGCTATCGGGTGCAACGCATTGCACAGCCTGCCGCCGCGACCCGCCAGCCAGCAACAACGACACCCACAAAAGCCGCCACACCGCTACCCAAACCCGACCTGTCGGTGCGCGCCATCAAGCCGCTGTCGGGCATGACCACGCGCGACAGCCGTCATTGCGGCGTCAAGGCGGCGAACCTGGGCGCGCTGAAGTCCGTGCTGCCGCCCGCAGCCAACGTGCCGGACGGCTTCTGCATTCCGTTTGCCCAGTATGCGGCGTTCATGGACACGCTGGGCGTGCCTGCCCGCTTGGCGGCGCTGGAACAACGGGCCGACTTCGCGTCCGACGCCAATGTGCGGCGCGCGGAACTGGCCAAGCTGCGCCAGGACATCGCCGACGCACCCGCCGATGCGCTGTCGGCCGACTGGCTCGCCCGCTGGAAAAAACAGCTGGGCGGACGCGGCGTCTTCGTGCGCAGCTCGTCCAATTCCGAGGATCTGCCGGGTTTCAGCGGGGCTGGGCTGTACACCACGGTGCCCAACGTGACCCGCATGGAGGCGGTCGCGAAAGCGGTGCAGACGGTCTGGGCGTCGGTCTACAACTTTGAGGCCTACGAAGCGCGCACGGCGGCGGGCCTGCCGCAGGATGCGGTGGCGATGGCCGTGCTGGTGCAGGTGGTCGCGCCGTCGGACAGCTCCGGGGTGATGATCACCCGCGATCCCTTCGATGCCGC
>DMTA01000573.1:7253-7402 GCA_003454835.1 Achromobacter sp.
GACAGCACACCCATGCTGGTATCGCGCTCGGGCTTCCTGCCCAGCTTGGAGGCGTTGCGCACCGCCGCGGCATTGGCCGAGAGCTTGCTGGTGTAGCTGGCGCCCAGGTCACCGTCGGGATCGATGTAGACCGAGAACGAGCGGACCTG
>DMTA01000573.1:7496-8637 GCA_003454835.1 Achromobacter sp.
ATATTGCGGCGCAGCATCGAAAGCGTACAATCCGCTTCGGCCAGTCGGCTGCTGTAACCCGCCTCCCGCCGTACCCCCTGCAACGCACAGTGCCGGGGCGTTCCGGGGACGACGCTACGGACCAGCGTACTCCCCAGGACCCACGCGTCCGCATGACCTGCCTGTCCCGCTGTCGGGGCCGGGCGCCTCGCTGCGCGTGCCTTTCAACCGATCGCCTTCTGTTGTCGTCGACCCCATGTACGGCTTCCGCGCCCTGCGCGCCTCTGCGTCACCCCATCTTCCGACCCTCATCGGCGCCAGCGCCGTGCTGCTGTGGAGCCCGGTCCTGGGCATGCTGCGCACGATCAGCGAGATCTTCGGTGCCGTTGGTGGCGCCGCACTGATCTTCACCGCCGCTGCCGTGTTCTCGGCGCTCATCCTGGGCGTGCCGCGACCCTCGCAACTGCCGCGACGCTACCTGCTGGTCGGCGGTGCGTTGTTCATCGGCACCGAGATCTCGCTGTCGCTGTCCATCGGCCTGGCCCACCACCGTGGTCAGGCGCTGGAACTGGTGATGATCAACTACCTGTGGCCGTGCCTGACGGTGCTGCTGACCGTGCTCACCCGCATGCAGCGCGGCAACTGGCTGCTGCTGCCGGCCACCGTGCTGTGCCTGCTGGGCGTGGTGCTGGTCATCACCGGCGAAGGCGCGTGGTCGCCGGCAATGCTGCTGGCCAACCTGCGCAGCAACCCGCTGGCCTATGCCTTGGCGCTGGCCGCCTCGTGCATGTGGGCCACCTATTCGCTTGTGACCAAGCGCATCGGCGGTTCGCGCAACGCGGTGCCGTTGTTCATGATCGCCACCGCCGCGGTGCTGTGGCTGAAGTACGCGCTGGGCGATGCGCCGCCACTGCGCCTGCACTGGGGCGGCCTGGCGCAGGTGGCCGTGTTCGGCCTGCTCACCGCCACCGCCTATTCGTGCTGGAACCATGGCCTGCAACACGGCAACGTCACCTCGATGGCGATCTTCTCCTACTTCGCGCCGGTGCTGTCGGTGCTGTGGAGCAGCGTGTGGCTGTCGCTGCACCCGGGCATGGGCTTCGTGCAGGGCGTGGCCTGCGTGACCGCTGGCTCGCTGCTGTGCTGGTGGGCGACCCGCGCG
>DMTA01000371.1 GCA_003454835.1 Achromobacter sp.
TGCTGGCGGCGTTGAGCGCGCTGGGCGGGCGGGCGTCTGTCGTTGCCGTCGCGGCGGTGGCGGTTTTCCTGGCGTATCGCTATGCCCGGCGCGCGTGGGGCACGAAGACGGCGCGCCAGGCCGGCCCGACCGCGCCTTGAACGCACGTCTGAAGGCAATCAGAGATCGACATCATGCACCTCGGAAAATCCTATCGCCTGTGCGAATTCGTCATCTGGACGCGCCGGACCATCTACGGCCTCGCCGCCCTCAGCCTCGTGCCGGTGCTGCTGTATCAGGTGGCCGGCATGAAATGGCTGACGCTACCGCTGTCGGTGGTGACGCTGCTGGGCACGGCAACCACGTTTGTCGTGGGCTTCAAGAATGTGCAGACCTACACGCGCACGGTCGAGGCGCAAAAGATCTGGATGAGCATCGTCAGCGCCAGCCGCGCATGGGGCGTGCTGTGCGGCCACTATGCCGGCGACGCCGGGCGCGACGCGGGACTGGTCGACCGGCATCTGGCGTGGCTGACGGCGCTGCGTTATCAGCTTCGCGCGCCCAGGGTCTGGGAATCCATGCAGAACCGGCCGAATGCGGAATACGGCAAACGGTACGTGATCCCCGAGCGCCGCGTGCCGCTTGAATCCGCGCTGGCCCGTTACCTGTCGGCGGCGGAAATCGCAGCCTTGGCGCCAGCCGACAACAAGGCGGTGCAACTGCTGGATGGGCAAGCCCGCGCGGCAAGGCAGCTGCTGGACGACGGCGCGATCACCGCCTCGGAATACGCCGATCTGAACGGGCGCCTGCGCGACCTGCTCGACCTGCAAGGCCAGGCCGAACGCATCAAGGATTTTCCCTATCCGCGCCAGTACGCCATCATCAACACGCTTTTCGTACGCGCATTTTGCGTGGCCCTGCCTTTTGGCCTGACTGCGCAGTTCGACCTGATCGGCGACGCTGCGGGCGGCTTCATGCAGGGCCAGATGGCGTGGCTGGCGGCGCCCTTCAGCGTCATCATTTCCTGGATCTACACGTCGCTGGAACAGGTGGGCCAGAGTACGGAAAATCCGTTCGAAGGCAACGCCAACGATGTGCCGATCAGCCAGTTGAGCACCATGGTGGAAAGGGACCTGAAGCAGATGCGCGGCGCCACGGCGCTGCCGCCGCTGTGCACGAATGACATCGTGCTGTAGCGCGCGCGGGTCAGGACGGGAGGCCGGCATGGACACCCGGCACGCTTGTCGCAGGCAGACCCCTGCGGCAAAATACTTGCCTCCCTCCCCCCTTGTCCCGGCGCTGGCCCCTCCATGACCGACTCTGTCGCCCTGTTCGACCAGCACCGTTCCCGCCTTTATGCCATCGCCTACCGGATGCTGGGCGCCGTGGCCGAGGCCGAAGACGTGGTGCAGGAAGCCTGGCTGCGCTGGCACGGCGCCGACCGCACCGTCATCCAGAACCCGGAAGCGTGGCTGGTCACCGCCACGACGCGGCTGTCCATCGACCACCTGCGCGCGGCCAAGGCCGAGCGCGAGAACTACGTGGGCGTCTGGCTGCCCGAACCCATGCTGATGGCCGCGCCGTCGACGCCGGAACAGATCCACGAGATGGCGGACGACGTTTCGGTGGCGTTTCTTTTCATGCTGGAACGGCTGTCCCCGGACGCACGCGCGGCGTTCCTGATGCGCGACGTGTTCGACGCGGACTACGAAGACATCGCGCAAACGCTGGACAAGAACCCGGCCGCCATCCGCCAGATGGTGCGGCGGGCGCGGCAGCAACTGCGCCAGGGTGCGCCGCGCGAAGCAGTGCCGCGGGCAACGCTGCAGCGTCTGTTGCAGGCGTTTGCGGATGCGATGCAGCGCAGCGATTTCAACGGACTGCTTGCTTTGCTGAGCGACGACGCCGAACTCATCGGCGACGGCGGCGACAAGGTCACGGCGTTTGCCAGCCTGGTCGGCGGCAAGCGACTGGCGCAACTTTTTTATGCAGGCAAGCGCCGGTATCGCGATGCGCTGGACGTCGAAGTGGTGCAGGTGAACGGGCAATGGACCTTGCTGCGTTTCATCGACGGCGAGCTGGAATCCGTGCAGTCTTACGAAACCGATGGCGAGCGGTTGACGCGGGTGCTGGTGCAACGGAATCCGGATAAGCTGGCTCGTATCGCTGCGTCGCTCAAGCGTGCTTGATGAAATCAGGTCGGCGTGCCGGTGGGGGTTCGGGTTCTTTAGACGCCCGGCGCGGCGTGGGTCTGGGGTGGGCGGGGCTCCGATTGCGGTCCGGAGCCTTCGCTCCGGACTGCCCCGTGCTCAACCTCGTCCGCCTTCGGCTCCCTTCGGTTTCCGCCGGGCGCATCTAAACGCCCCGCCCACCCCAGGCCCACGCCACACCGGGCTCGAGTTGCCTGATCTTTACGGGCGCCGGGGCGACTTGAGTTCTGAAGGTTCTTGCACGCACTGGTGTGGAAGAGAAGCGTCTTGCGGGGCCCGCCCCCGGGCGGCCGCGCGGGCGGCCTTCGTGGGCTTACGCGCTGTCTTACGTCGTGGCGATGACGCTTCGCGTGTGGCGGCGTCTGGTTCCGGTGTCCGACACCCGCAACAGCAGCGCCAGTTGATCTGCTAGCCATTAATCGTCAATTGAACTCCAGTGCCCGATGGGCGGCGCGCGAACGGGCCGGAAAGCTGATGCTGGACGTCGCCGCGCGCCGCCCATCACCGCCCCACCCCCGTATTGGAGCGCCCATTAGCAATCACCTCCCCGCCAGCGCGCAAGCGCCCACCGCCCCGACGTCCCACCGCTCATATGCCGGGTTGCCGCCGCCCGGGCGGCAGCAACCCGGCGACCCCGCAAATCCCCTTCCCTGCACACAGGTCTTGTAGCGCGCAAACCAAAGACCCTAGCAGCACGGCGTCGCGGTCACCGGGGAGGCGAGCGC